>JBGPUS010000006.1:0-27423 GCA_041491325.1 Nitrospirota bacterium
ATCGATGTACGAAGAATTTTACGGACTGAAGGAAAAACCCTTCAACAAAACGCCTGATCCGAGATTTTTGTACCAGAGCCGCAAACACGCGGAGGCGCTGGCGCGGATGCAGTACGCCGTGGAGGAGCAGGACATCGTTCTGCTGACCGGCGATATCGGCTCGGGAAAGACAACGCTTTGCCGAACGCTCATCGATTTACTCGATGAGAGCTATGTCCCGGTGCTGATCGTCAACCCCCGGCTGTCGCCGGCGCAGTTGCTGCGCACCATCGCCATGCGCTTCGGCATGAACGATTCGGCCCGCTACCGGCACGGCGTTCTGGAGGAGCTTAACGCGAAGCTGTATGAGTTCTTCGAAGCGGGCAAGCGGCCGGTCATCATCATCGACGAGTCCCAGCTCATCCCTGGCAAGGAAACGTTCGAGGAGCTGCGGCTCCTGACCAACTTTCAGCTTGACGATCGTAATCTCCTGGCGCTCGTCCTTATCGGTCAGACCGAGCTTCGGGAGCGGCTGGGACGGCGCCCGTACCGGGCGCTCCGGCAAAGAATCGGGATGCAATACCATCTGGGCCCGCTCGATCGGGAGGAGACGGAAGCGTATGTGCGCCACCGGCTCATGATCGCGGGCCGGGAAGCGCCCCTTTTCGATGAGCAGGCGCTTGCGCTTCTCTTCGAGCACTCGGGAGGCGTTCCCCGCCGCATCAATATTATCGCGGGCAATGCGCTCATTGAAGGTTTCGGAAAAGAGGCGGCGACCATCGGAGCCGAGGTCATCGAGAGCGTGGTGCGGGACGAATAGCATTGAATAAGGGGGTCTCCTTTCAACTCAGGTTGCCCCAATGGATTGAGTCTTTCATGAAAACCAGATTCCCGATTAGACCCTCGGGAATGACAAGAGTGCTTATACTTATCGTGTCATCCCCGAGTGCTTCTATCGGGGATATGGTGTTGCCGAGAGGGTAAGGGGAGACCCCATTATTGAATATTGAAAATTTGAAGCGCTCCGTCCGGTTTTCAGTCCGCGCTTCGCAATTTTCAATGGAGCCATAGCGACATGGACATTCTTAAAGCCCGAAAAAAGGCCGCTGAACGGAAAGAGCTCCGCCTGAAAGAGGAGGCGCCGCAGCCGCCCGTTGAGAAACCAACACAGGAGGCAGGGCCCGTTCCCGTGATGGAAATGGCGCCGGCTGTAGCTGTGCAGGCCCCGGTTGCCGGACCTTCCGCGGGCCCGAGTGAAATTTTGCCGACCGAAGCGCCCGTGGCCGAGGCAGCGCCCGGCGAAGCGCCCGCGGAACCTGAGGCGACCGAACAGGAGCTGCTTACGTTCCGGCTGGGCGAGGAAGCGTACGCCGTGCTGGTGAACGACGTGCGAGAGGTGCTGAAAACCCGGGAGCTCACGCCGGTGCCGAATACGCCTGCCTACATTCTCGGCGTAACGTCGCTCAGGGGGGCGATGCTGCCCGTGATCGACCTTTGCCCGCGTCTTGGTCTTGCTCCCGGAGTAAGAGACGAGAAATCGAGAATCATCGTCGTCAACACCGGGGAAGAAGACGTGGGCCTTGTCGTCGATCGCGTGACCGGCGTTCTCAGGGTCAGCGCCGACGCGATCAGGCCGGCGCCGGAGAACATCGAGCAAGGGGCGGAGTATCTTCGCGGGATCATACGACAAGACGATGTCCTGTATATTCTGCTGGACCTGGAAAAAGCGACAAGGAAGTGAGCGCGTGGACTGCGCCGAAAAGGTGATTACATGAAAATACTGCCAAGCCTGAATCTGAAAACCCGAGCCGTGCTGCTGACCGCCGTCATTCTCCTGATCGCGCTGGCGGCCAATGCTCTGGTCAACATCTCTCTTGCCACGAGCAAGTTCCGGGACGCGCTCATCGCGCAGACCGCCGCGCTCGCCGAGGGGGTCAGGAAGGACATCAACAAGGCGGTCGGTTTCGGCCTTCCTCTGAATGCGCTTGAGGGAATGGGAGACAAGTTGCGCTCGCTGGTGGATGAAGATGTGAATTTGTCGGGCGCCGCGATTTTGGATCTCGACGGCAAGGTGCTGTATGCCAGCGACCGGACCCAGGAGAACACCGTGCCGGGCGACGCGGCAAGCAAGGCCGCGTTTGCGGCAACCTCGCCCCTGGTCCAGTACTATTCCGACGGCACGGGGGGACATTATGAGAAGGTTGTTCCGCTGACAGGCCTTGATGGGAAAAAAATCGGCGTGTTTCGGATAGCGCTCAAGGCCGGAGTAGTGAACCAGCAGACCAATATCCTTATTAAGTGGTCGGTCATTGTCGGGCTTATCAGCTTTGTGCTGGCCATGTTCCTCGTGAGTTACTATACCGAACGCCGAATCAGGCCGCTCCGAGCGCTGGCAAAGTCCGCCGGCCTGATGGCCGAGGGAGACCTTTCGATCAGGCTTGCCGACACCGGGCAGAACGAACTCAGCGAACTCGGCAACGCCGTCAATGCGATGGCCTCCAATCTCACGGAAACGCTCCGCAGGATCAAGACGACCGGCGCCGGTCTCGGCGACGCCATGAAGTTTCTGGGCGGTTCAGCGCGCAAAATGAGCGACGGGGCCAGGATCCAACAGGAGGCCGCCGAGCAGACGGCCATGGTTGTGAATGAGATGGTCGCGTCGATCAAGGGCGTGGCGGAAAATGCCGAGACCATGTCCCAAACCGCCACGAACGCATCATCGTCGGCATCGCAACTGGCCTCGTCGGTCGAAGAGGTGGCCGGCAACGCGGGAGCGCTCGCGGGCTCCGTGGAAGATACGGCGTCATCGATAGGGCAGATGATCGCTTCGATCAAGCAGGTCTCGGAAAATACGGACGCGGTTTCAGCGGCCGCGGAACAGACGTCTTCTTCCATTACCGAGTTGAGCGCTTCGGTAAAGGAGGTGGAGCAGCGAGCGGTGGAGTCGGCCCGTCTGGCGGAAAAAGTCTCCGCGGACGCCTCGGAGCGAGGGATGACTGCCGCGGCCCAGGCCTTCAAGGGCATGCAAAACATTAAGGAAGCCGTCGAGGCCACCGCCGCGGTCGTGAACCGCCTCGGGAAGCGGTCGCAGGAGATCGGACAGATATTAAAGGTCATCGATGAAGTGACCGACCAGACCAGCCTGCTGGCGCTCAATGCGGCCATTCTTGCGGCGCAGGCGGGCGAGCGGGGCAAGGGTTTCGCGGTGGTCGCTGAAGAAATCAAAGACCTCGCGGAGCGCACGGCATCGTCAACCCAGGAAATAGCCGGCTTGATCGCCTCGGTGCAGGAGGAAACCACCGAGAGCGTCAAGGCCATGGGGAAAGGGCTCAAAGCGGTGGAGGCGGGCGTGGACCTGGTGGAGGTGACCCGCGACGTGCTTCAGCAGGTTGCTGACAGTTCCCTGCAGTCCGCGGAGATGGCCCGGGCGATCGAGAAGACCACCGCGGAGCAGGCCCGCGGCGTGGCGCAGATTATGGAGACTTCCGTCAGCATTGCGAACCAGATCGAGCAGATCGCCGCTGCGTTGCAGGAACAGCGCAAGGGAAGCGAGCGGATCTCCCAGGCTGCCGAGCGGATGCGGGACAACACCCGGCAGGTGAAGATGGCGACGCACGAGCAGACCACGGGCAGCCGGCAGATTGCCACGGCCGTTGAGTCCGTGACGCTCCAGGCGGCCCAGGTGGCCCGCTCCACCTCGGAACAAGGCCTCGGAGCGCAGCAGATCAGCGAGGCCATCAACCGCATCCAGAAAATTACGCAAGACACCGTCGATGTGTCCATTGAAATGGATATGGCCGTGCAGGTGATCAAGGAAAAAGCAGAAGCGCTCCAGGCGGAGTTGGACGGCTTTAGGCTTTAAGGAGGCGTTGTGAGGATACGCGTTAGACAAAGACTGATCATCATGATTTTCGCCGGGCTTTTTGCGACCCTGGCGGTCATCGGCACGTATCGCTTTTTCATGCAGAAGCAGGAAATCCTGAACACGACTCGCGTGAACGGAGAGCAGTCCGGCAAGCTCATGGCTGATCTTGCCGCGCCCTATCTTCTGACGCTGGATTACGGCGGGCTGCAATTCATGGTGCAGAATTTCATCAACACGCCCGATGCCCAGGAAGTGACGATCCTCGACCGCGAGGGACGGCAGGTCATTCGCACAGGCAAGCCGTCCCTGTCTGAAAAGAGGATCGTCATCGGGCCGCTGCCGGTCCTCTCCGATAAAACCAAGCTCGGCGATATTCGCATAGCGGTCTATCCGGCCGATATGGAGGGCAGGCTTAAAAGCTATGCGCTCAGCGCGCTCATCGAGCACCTGTTTATCTTTCTTGTTTTGGCGGGAATGCTCACTCTGTCGGTGACCAAGACAGTCACATCGCCGATCAACCTGTTGGGGAGCACCGTCAAGGACCTGATCGACCGGCGGGATTTCACCCGGCGCGTCGAAGCGGTCCGGGATGATGAGATCGGAGGCCTGGCGAACGGGGTCAATTATCTCATCGAACGTCTGGAACAGTTCATCGTCGAGATGGGCGATATTTCAGCGCGGATGAACGAGCTGAGCCCCACGATCCAGGCCGAGGCGCGAGAAGTGCGGAAAAACGCCGAGGGGGCCGCGGAAGCCATCTCGAGTGTTACTTCCTCGGTTACGGAAATGTCCTCGTCCATCCTGGCCATCGCCCAGAGCGCGGAAAGCCTCTCCTCTTCGTCCGAAGAAACATCTTCCGCCATCCTCGAAATGAACGCTTCGAACCAGGAGGTCGCCCGCCACACCAACGAACTCACCTCGTCGGTCGAGGACGTTACCACGTCCGTGACGGAAATGATCGCCTCTATCCGGGAGGTTGCCGGCCATGTCGAGAGCCTCTCCTCCGCCGCCGAGGAGACCTCGGCCTCGGCGGTTGAGATCGAAGCCACGGTGCGCGAAGTCGAGCGCACGGCAAAGGAATCGACCCGGCTGTCGCGGCAGGTGTCCAGCGAAGCACAGGACATCGGCGTCACGTCTATCCAGGAAACCGCACGGGCAATCGATGCGATCAAGGACGCCGTCAACCGCTACTCCGACCTGGTAAAACGGCTCGGTCAGCGGTCAGAGGAGATCGGCAAGATCCTCGGGGTGATCGTCGAGGTGACGGAGAGAACGAACCTGCTTGCGCTCAATGCTTCCATTCTCGCGGCGCAGGCAGGAGAACACGGAAGAGGCTTTGGTGTGGTGGCCGAGGAGATCAAGGCCTTGGCCGACCGGACCGCCGGTTCGGCGCAGGACATCGCAAAACTCATTGCCGCGGTCCGGAAAGAGACCAAGGACGCCGTGAGCGCCCTGTCGGACAGCCTCGCGGCCGTCGAAGAGGGCGTCAAGCGCTCGCAGGAGGCAGGCTCCGCACTCGATAAAATCCTATCGAGCTCCGCCCAATCGGCGGAAATGGCCACGATGATCGAGCGGGCCATGAATGAGCAGGCCCGGGGAATTAAACAAGTGACCGCGGCTGTCACGAACGTGAAGCAGATGTCGGCGCAGATCATGACGGCCACCCACGCCCAGACCAAGGGCACGGAAGTTATTCTTCATGCGGCGGAGGGCATGCGGGACATTGCGCGCCAGGTGCGGAACGCCATGGCGGAACAGGGGCGCGGGGGCAAGCAAATAGCGGCCGCCGCCGACAATGTGACCGCGCTTTCCGGCACGATCGCCGCCGGGACCCGGGAGCAGCGTCAGTCCATCCAGCAGATCCTGGAATCCATGACGCAGATCCAGGACCTTCCGCGCCGGAATGTCACGCGCGTGGAGAGCATGGCCGCGGCGCTCGAGACGCTGTGGGCCCAGGCGAAACTGCTGAACGACGAGATCGTTACCATGACGGTCAGGAGGGGCCGCCGCTACATCGCGGGCGGCACGTTGAAGCTGGAGGTAATTCCGCTCGACGATCCGGCGGTTATGCAACGCCGGTTTGTGTTGTTGGCCGAGTACCTTTCAGACGCGGCAGGCCGACGGGTGGAACTCTCCGTTTCCAAAGACTACTCGCATACGTTGACCGCTCTGGCGGAAGGCAGCGCGGACCTCGCCTTCCTGACGCCGACGATGTATATTGAGGCCCAGAAAAAATTCGGCGCCTTGCTTCTCGTCAAGGCGCTGCGGGACGGCGTGCCCTATACGCACTCAACCATCGTCGCCCGCGCCGATGGAAAGATCACCCGGATCGACGAGCTCAGGGGGAAGCGGATCGCCTTCGGGGACGAACACTCCACCTCAAGCTATCTGGTGCCCCGCGCCATGCTTGCCGAGGCGGGCATCGCCCTGAACGATCTTCAGGAATATGCTTTTCTCGGTCCTCACGATAATATTGCCAAGGCGGTCCTTGCCGGGCAGTACGATGCGGGGGGCATCCGCGAGTCCACGGCCAAGGCTTTTTCGGACCGCGGGCTCAAAGTCATAAAAGCGTCCATCGAAATTCCGGAATATAATTTCTGCGCTTCAAAACACCTGGATTACAAGACGAGCGACCTGGTCAAAAAAGCGCTCCTGTTCCTCGATCGGAAGGACAAGGCGCACGCGGAAATTTTAGACAGGATGGATCCGGCCTATTCAGGCTTTGCGCCGGCCGCTGATGAAGATTACGAGGAAATCAGAAAGCTTCTGGGAAAAATGTAACGAGCGGGGACTCGGGCGGCGCAGGCAGCTCGACTACGCCGGAAAGGGACGGACGGGATATGGCAGGGAAAACAAAAGGAACGTTCCGTGAAAGCATGTGGGGCGCGCTCGGAAACCGGGTCAGGGCCAGCATGGGGCTGAAATTCATTGCGGCGTTGACCGGCGCGATCTTCGTGTTGCTGGTGCTGGGCGCGCTCGTAATCGCCCGTCTGCTGATGGAGGGGCAGTCCCGTGCGCTCGAAACGCGCGGCAAGGAAATGGGCCAGCTCTTGAGCAAGGCAGTTACCGACCCCCTCCTTCACCAGGACATCATTACGATAGACGGCCTTGTCGGAGAAGCGGCAAAATCCCAGGACATGCTCTACGCCTACGTAACGGACGCTTCGAACAAGGTCCTTGACACCACGTCCGTCAGCTTCAACCGCTCGGATGCCGCGGTGAAGGGGCTCCTAGCCGAGGAGAAGTCCGAGGACGTCGCCGCTCTTGCCGCAAAAGTCAGGCAGCGGCTGGACGCCATTGAAATAGAGGCCGATATCAACGTCGGGAGCGCCCGACTGGGCAGTGTCAAGATGGGACTCTCGCGGCAGGGAGCGCAGCGGGACACGCGGCAGATTGTCTGGATGCTTGTGGGGACGGGCATTATACTCTACGGCGGGATTGCTTTGATGCTTGTCGTTATGATACGGAAAATGATCGTGGCGCCCATGCATGAAGCCGTGACTGCCGCGTCCAATATTGCCGGGGGGGACCTTTCGCGGAGCATACGAGTGAGGACCGTGGACGAGCTCGGGGCGCTCGGGCGGGGCCTGAACAGCATGATCGTCGGGCTGAAAGGCATGGTCGGCAACGTGCGCGAGGCGGCCCAAAAAACGGAGACGGCCTGGAAAGATGTAAAAGAAATTTCCGCGGAGATCGCCGGCGGGAGCAAGATCCAGGCCGAGTCCGTGGAAGAGGCCGCATCCTCCGTCAATGAGATGCACTATTCCCTGAAGGAGATAGGCGGCAACGTCGATGAGCTCCATAAGACGTCGGAACGGACTTCTTCGTCCGTGATCGAGATGGCGGCGTCGATCAATGAAGTTGCGCGGACCATGACGGAGCTGTCCGCGTCCATCGAAGAGACGTCCACCGCCATCACCCAGATGTCGGCGGCGGTCCGGCAGATCGCGGAAAACGTCGAGGTCCTCTCCTCGGCCGCCGACGATACCGCCGCGTCGGCTATCGAGATCAGCGCGTCCGTCAAGGAAGTGGAAGCCAACGCGAAGGTGTCCGCGGCGCTCGCGGAAACGACGGCCGCGGACGCGGAGCACCTCGGGATGCGGTCGATCGAAAAGACGATCGAGGGAATGAGCCGGATCGATACGACCGCGCGCCGGACCGCGGACGTGATCAATCGCCTGGGGGACCGCGCGGAGAACATCGGCAGCATCCTGACGGTGATCGAAGATATAACGGACCAAACCGCGCTCCTCGCCCTGAACGCGGCCATTCTCGCGGCGCAGGCGGGCGAGCACGGAAAAGGGTTCGCCGTTGTCGCCACCGAGATCCGGCAACTCGCAAACCGCACCGCGTCTTCCACGAAGGAGATCAGCGCGTTGATCGCTTCCGTGCAGGAGGAGTCGCGGGAGGCCGTGGGGGCCATGCGTGAAGGGGTCGCCATGGTCGAGGAAGGCGTGCACCTGGCGCGCGAGGCCGGAGATGCTCTTAAGAAAATCCTCGAAAGCGCCGATCAGTCGCGGGACATGAGCCGCAGCATCAACAAGGCAGCGGCGGAACAAACACGCGGCATGAGGCAGGTGAGCGAGGCCGTCGGGAAAATCACCGATATGACCCACCAGATCGCCCGCGCCGCGAACGAGCAGAAAGTCGGCAGCGGGCAGATCTCGCGAGCATCGGAGAAGATGCGCGAGTTGACGCGTTTCGTCAAAACGTCGACGGACGAGCAGGCGAAGGGCAGCAAGGAAATTACCGCCCAGGTCGAGGACATGAGCGCGAAGATCGGCATCGTAAACAGCGCGGCAGGCGAGGTCCAGACCGGGAGCGATCTGATTGTACGGGCCATCGAACGGATCAAGGAGATCGCCAAAGGGAATGCGGACAAGGCTTCGGGGCTGAACGAAGCCATGGAAGTGATCGCCGCGCAATCGAATACGCTCAAAAGAGAAATCGATAAGTTTAAGACCGAGAGCGCGGAAACCGAAGCGGCCGGGTGAGAGAGCGAGATGATCAAAGCAACGAAAGAGAAGAAAAAAACGGCTGACGAGGCATCCCTGCAGATCGTGACCTTTCTGGCCGGCGACGAGGAATACGGGCTGGACATCAAGTCCATTACCGAAGTCATCCGTCCGCTCAAAGTTACGCCGCTCCCTCGCATGCCGCAATTTGTCGAGGGCGTGATCAACCTTCGCGGCGTCATTATCCCCGTCGTTGATCTGAGAAAGCGGTTTTCTCTTTCGACGATCAATAGCAATCGGAGAACCATGCGCATGATCATAACCCGGGGGGCCCTTCCCGGGGCGCCGGGTGCGGGAACGGAACTGCTCGGGCTCGTCGTAGACGCGGTCAATGACGTGTTTACCCTACTGCAAAAAGACATTGAGCCCACGCCTCCGGCGGCAGTCGGACAGAACGCCGAGTTCATCATCGGCATGGGCAAAACGGGCGGCAAGCTCACTATCCTCCTCGACATTGCGAAGATCTTGAGCCGGCAGGAACGCTCGGCGCTTGTTGAGGCGGGCATGGGAGACGACGAAAACACCGGAAGGTAAGAAACCCGCACTTTAAAAAACACACGTCGAGGATTGTTCATGGGAGATGAAAAGGCAAACATAGAGCTGTTGGGCAGCCGACTCGGGAGCAGCGAAGCAGAGGAGCGGCGGGAGGCGACCATCGGGCTCAGCCGCGCGGGCAGAGAGGCCGTGCCGCAGCTCTTTCGCGCCCTCGCGGACCTCGACTGGCGGGTGCGAAAAACAGCCGTCGAGGCGCTCGTCTCGATCGGCGGCGTAACCGTGGTCAGCGGGCTGGTCCGGACCCTCAGCGCGCATGACAATGCGGGCGCGCGGAACTCCGCTATCGAAGCGCTCGTGCAGCTCGGCGGGGCCTCAATCGAGCCGCTGCTGCTTACGCTGGACACGCCGGACCCGGACGTGCGGAAGTTTGTTGTTGATATCCTCGGAGATATCAGGGACCCTCGCGCCGTACCGGCCCTGATCAACCGGCTTTCGGACGCAGACGATAATATCCGCGTCTCATCCGCGGAAGCCCTCGGCAAGATCGGAGACGCCCGCTCTGTTGATGCCCTGCTTGCCTGCCTGACCCTGTCCGATGAAAGCTGGATCGATTACGCGGCGGCGGAGGCGCTCGGAGCAATAGGCGATGACCGCGCTCTCGGTCCGCTCCTGTCGGCCCTGAGCCGCGCCAACCTGCGCGAACCGGTCCTCGAAGCACTCGGCAAGATCGGCAACGCGAACACCCTCGGACCGCTCATCGCCGGCCTCGCCGACCCGCTCAGGATCGTGCGCGAGGTGTCGATTACAGCGCTCTCCGCGATTTACCGGAAGAGCTCTCCGTCCGATCGGGAGACGATTATCCTGGCCGCTCGGGCAGGCATAAGCAATGCGGCCGTGGACTTCCTGGAAGAGGTCCTTTCGGAGAGCGTCGGAGAGCTCCAGAAGGCGACGATTTTTTTGCTCGGCTGGGCCGGGAAGGAAAGCTCGATTGCGAAACTGTTCTCGCTTTTGAAAGAAGAAGAGCTTGAGGAGCCGATGGCGCAGGCCCTTCAGCGGCTCGATAAAAGCAGAGCGGCGCTTTTGTTCAGCTACCTTTCGAGTGATAACGCGCTGGTCCGCCGGACCGCCGCGCGCGCGCTCGGCGACATCGGCGGGCCCGAGGCCCCCGCGCTGTTGCTCCCGCTTTTGCGGGACGAAAACGGCCACGTGAGAAGCGCGGCGGCCATGGCCCTGGGCCGTCTGAAGAGCAGGCAGGCGATCACACCGCTGATCGAGCTGTTGACCGATGAGTATGAGAGCGTCCAGGAAACGGCGATCCAGGCTCTGTCCGCCATCGGAGACGAGTCCATGCTCGACGGGCTTATTAAGGATTTTTCCTCGCGCGATGTTTTTTTACGCCGGAATATTTCGCTCCTCCTGGGCGAATTTACGACCGACAAAGCCGTTGACGCACTGGCCTTTGCGCTCAAGGACGAGGAGCCGGACGTGAGGAAAGCGGTAGTACAGGCCCTCGGCAAGGTCACCACGGCTAAAGCGCTCAAGCCGCTTCTGCTCGCGATCACGGACGACGATCCCGAGGTCAGGATGCTTGCGGCGGAGGCGCTCGGCAGAAGAGACGCGGCTGAAGCGTTCGACGCTCTGGTCCCCCTTCTGGAAGACAGCGATCTTTGGGTCAGGGCCGCGGCTGCGCGGGGGCTGGGGAGGACCGGCGGAGCGGCGGCAGGCGAGATACTAACGGCCCGCCTCGCGATTGCAACCGATATTTTTTTGCTTGCACTCGTGGAAGCTTTGGGGAAGCTCAAATTCGAGGCCGCGCGGGAGCCGCTCGTAAACCTTGCCGAGCATCAGGACCCGGAAGTGCGCAAAACGGTGCTTACGGCGCTTGCCGGCTACAGCGGAGAGTCCGTGCGACAGGCTGTTCTCTCACGGCTGTCGGACCCGCACTGGAGCGTGCGGAAAGCTGCGGTCGATGCGCTTCGGCAAAAACGGGACGCCGCCGCCGAACCACTCCTTGAAAAAATCGCCCAGAGCGACCCGGACCTGACCGTGCGGCTGGCGGCGGAAGAGGCATTGGAAAAATAAATGTTTGAAGAACAGACCATTCCTCTTCCGGACGACGTCTTCAGGCTGATCCGTGACTTTATTCACGGGTACTGCGGGATCTATTTTGACGATGGATCCAAATTCCTCGTGGAACGCCGTCTCTCGCGCCGTCTCGAGCAACACCGGCTCAAGAGTTTCGAAGAGTATTACCATTTTCTGCGGTACGACCGTAAACGCGAGGAAGAGCTTGTCGTACTGATAGACAACCTCACGACCAACGAGACCTATTTTTTTCGCGAAAGCTTGCAACTGAAAGCTTTTTCGGAAGAGATTCTGCCCGAGTTGCGGCGGATGCGCGCCGACCGGAAGGTGCTCCGCATCTGGAGCGCCGGCTGTTCCACGGGCGAAGAACCCTACACCATTGCCATGCTCTTGCTTGAGTCCGGAGACTGGTGGCGCGACTGGCAGGTCGAAATACTCGGCAGCGACATCAACCAACGTGTCCTGCACACGGCGCGCAAAGGCGTGTATAAAAAGAGCGCGCACCGCGTGACGAACCCGGAAATGCTGGCAAAATATTTTGTTGAGGAAAATGGCGACTACCGAATCATCGATAAGGTCAAAGAGCTCGTCTCGTTCAGCTCTGTCAATCTCCTGGACCCCTATAAGACGAGCTTGATCGCCAATTTGGACATTATTTTCTGCCGCAATGTAATTATCTATTTCGATAAAGAGGCGAAAAAGAAAGTGATCGAAACGTTCTATCAAAAGCTCCGCGAAGGGGGCTTCCTCCTCCTGGGCCATTCCGAATCACTGATCAATCTTTCGAATGCGTTCGAACTCCGTACGCTCAAACACGACATGGTGTACCAGAAATCGTTGCGGACGAAGAGCGCTTAAAGACGGGGAAAAAGAAAGCGTCGATCTCGCTGCACCCCGCAACGTCGCTCCGGCGCCGCCGGACTTTACGATATTGAAATAGTGAATGGTTGGAGAGATGAATAAGATCAAAGCGCTCGTCGTCGACGATTCAGCATACAACCGGACGGCGATAACTCAAATGCTGTCAAGCGATGCGGGGATCGAAGTGCTCGGGAGCGCCACCGACGGCGTTGATGCCATTGCAAAAACGCTCCGTCTTCGGCCCGACGTCATTACCCTCGACCTCGAAATGCCGAACATGGACGGTTTTACGTTCCTCAGATGGCTCATGAAAGAGCAGCCTACGCCCGTGCTCGTGCTCTCATCGCTGTCGGACAGCCGCAGCGTATTCCGCGCCCTGGAGCTCGGCGCAGTGGATTTTCTCGCCAAACCCGAAGTCCGGATCTCCCGGAGCATTACGGGCATCAGGGACGAGCTTGTGACCAAGATCTATACGATTCTGAATCTTCAGATGACCAAGGTAAAATTTACGGTCGATCTCCTGTCCCGGGAACAAGCTCCGCCCGCGGCGCGGAAAGAAGACGAAGCGCGCCGCGCACGGGGGCCGATCGAGGTCGTGGCGATCGCATCGTCCACGGGCGGTCCACCGGCCATTCAGGCTATCCTCACCGCGCTTCCCGCGGACCTGAACGCGGGCATCGTGATCGCCCAGCATATGCCGGAGGGTTTTACGAGGAGCTTTGCCGAACGCCTGAACAAAATTTCTTCGCTCCTCGTAAGCGAGGCCGCGGCAGGCGACCGGGTGAAGCCGGGAACGGCGCTCATCGCTCCCGGAGGGCATCATCTCGTTATTAGAAAAGATAACCGGGGTACGATGGCCGACCTTGCCCCGCGAGGTCCTTCCGACAAGTACGTGCCGTCCGCGGACAGGCTGCTGGCGTCGGTTGCCGAAGCCTGCGGACCTGCCGTGCTCGGGATCGTGCTGACGGGCATGGGCAACGACGGCGCCGAAGGCGTAGTCGCCATACGGAACAGGGGGGGGCATTGTTTGGCCGAGAGCGAAGAGAGCGCCGTTATCTTCGGGATGCCGCAGGAAGCCATCCGCACGGGCGCCGTGGACAAAGTGCTGCCGCTCGATAAGATCGCCGGCGAAATTATCGCGCGCTGCAGTTCCGGCAAAGGCGGAATGAAGGGCGAAGATTAAACGTCGTTGCTCATATCCGCTCCGGCGAGGCGCACGTTTGAAGCCGGCAACTGAGGGAAGGAAAGAGTATTCCCGCTTTTCCTCTGGATGTTTTTCCGCTTATTTGATGGTCTTACCGTCATGATCAAATCGAATGTTCGCCATCCCTGGGCCTTCGTGCCCTCACTTTACTTTGTCGAGGGCCTTCCCTATGCAATCATAAACATCGTCTCGACCCTGCTCTATGTCAACATGGGGGTCCCGAACGATGTCATGACGAAGTGGACGTCATTGCTTATGTGGCCGTGGATCCTCAAGCCGTTCTGGGCGCCTCTTGTTGATGTGTCCGCGACGAAGCGGCGCTGGATCCAGGCCATGCAGCCGCTTCTGTCGCTCTGTCTGGTCGCTGCGGGGCTGCTGCTTTTCACGGAGCATTTCTTCGTTTTTACGCTCATGGCTTTTCTCGTTGCGGCGTTCATCTCCGCAACCTATGATATCGCGACTGACGGATTCTACATGCTGGCGCTAAACGGGCGCGACCAGGCGCTGTACAACGGCTACCGGGCCGGCTTCTATCGTCTTGCGATGGTCTTCTCTTCCGGCGCGCTCGTCTACCTTGCCGGCAAGCTCGAAGTATCCACCGGCTCAGTGCCTCAAAGCTGGATGATCGTACTGCTTATCGCAGGGGGGATATTTCTCGCCGCCTTCGTCTACCACGGCATGATGCTTCCCCGGCCCGAAGCAGACCACGCTTCGAGGCTCACGAGGGAGCGGCGCACAGCCCCTTTCCTCGGCGTGGTGCGCGCCTATTTCGGGCAGAAAAAGATCGGCGTGGTGATCGCCTTTATATTGTTTTATCGTCTTGGCGAGGCAATGCTGCTAAAATTGGTCCAGCCGTTTCTGAAGCAGGGACGGGACATGGGAGGGCTCGGGCTTACTACGTCGGAAGTCGGCATTGTGTACGGGACTATCGGGATCCTCGCGCTCATCAGCGGCGGCATTCTCGGCGGCGCGCTCATTGCAAAATACGGACTGCGGCGCTGCATCTGGCCGTTCGTGGTCGCCATGCACCTGCCGGACCTTTTTTTCGTGTATCTTGCCTATACGCAACCGCCGATCGCGTGGGCCTATCCTCTCGTGGCCCTGGAGCAGTTTGGTTACGGATTAGGCTTTACGGTGTTTACCGTGTATCTCATGTATTCAGCGGAAGGCGAGTACAAAACGTCCCATTACGCTATTTCCACGGGCATCATGGCCTTCGGCATGTGGCTGGCGACCTACTGGAGCGGTGATATCCAGACGTATCTCGGATATCCTCAGTTTTTCGTTCTGGTGTGTTTCATGACCCTTCCCGGTATGCTGACCATTCCGTTCATTCCAAAGGACAAGATGGAGAGGGCCGGATCATAATAAAAAAAAGCAGGCCGGAGTCGGCTTGCCTTTTTCCATTTTTGAATTATCCTAAAAAGAGCGGTTGGACACGGAAGAACCGGATTAACATATGATAAAGGCGGATAAATCCTGAAACAAAGCTTTCTCCTTTTGGGTGAACCGATAAGCAAAAAAAATCCGCCGTTATCAGGTTTTTATCCGATTTTATCCGTGTCAAATGTCGTTTTTAGGATTATCGGTGTTTATCCGTGGTTTAACTCTTTTTTGTTTATTCTTTCCCGAAGCCGGACAACACATAGCCGACGATCACGCCGAGCAGCGTTCCGATAGTCTCCCTGCCGAGGATATTGGAGATGCCCAGGATAATAAGCAGCGGGAGCACGAAGACAATGGCCAGAAACTGTATGGTCTTGATCCCGATCACGGCGTTCTGTTTAATGATGAGATAAAATATTCCCGCGAGCCCTCCCGCCATGATAAGCGCCGCAATCACACTGATCCAAATTTGATACATGGTGTCCCTCCGCCGGTAAAATTTATGCCTTACTCGCATGCAGTTCCGAGCGCATATGGCCCGATTATAGAACAATGGATGGGAATTTGTCAAAGAGATTCATCAAGAGGGCAGTTCGACGGAATGCAAGGACCGGTAAAACATTTGCTGGAGTATTGCGGCAAAAGCGGGTAAAATAAACGTGCCTTTGCACGTATCACCTGATATAATTTACCTTAAGGAGCTGTCATCAACAGGGTCCTGTATTCATTCGGTTTGATTATTGCGGCGGGGTATGCTTGGAGGTTTTTCGACCCCGACGGGATCGACCGGCACCGGGCGCGTCATGCGTTGAGCGTGGCGGTGCTGCATTTTTTCCTGCCCGCGATGGTGTTCGGTCTTGTTTCGGAAGCGCGCTTCGACCGCACGTTCGTGATCATACCGTTGACGGGCCTCCTGGTCATTGCCGTCGGACTGGCTGCGGCATATGCGGTTTATACGCTGGTGCCGCGCTGGAAAAGGATGCCGCGCCCCACCTTTGCCGTCCTGCTCGTTGCGGCCGCATTCGGCAACGTGACGTTCCTGGGGCTCCCGGTCATCACTGAAACGCTCGGCCCGGAACTGGCGTATACGGCCATTCTGTATGACCTGTTCGCTTCGACGCCGCTTCTGTTTACCGCTGGGGTATTCATTGCCGCGCGATATGGGGGTGGGAAAACCGTATCGCCTGCCGCAACGCTCAAACGGGCGCTCTCGCTTCCCCCGCTGTGGGCCGCGGTCGCGGGCATAGCGGTCCATCTTACGGGAGTGGCGGTCCCCCGGATTGTGACGGATACGGCGACACTCATAGGCAAAGCCGTGGTCCCGATCATGATTTTCACCGTCGGCCTGGCGCTCGATTTCCGGGACGTGCGGCGGTTGCCGACGGCGCTCCCCGCAATTGCGCTGAAGCTGCTGCTCGCTCCTTTCGCGGCATGGTGGATCGGCTCCCGGCTGGGGCTTTCGGAAGAAGCGCTCAAGGCGACAACGATCCTCGGGGCCATGCCCGTGATGGTAATTTCGCTCGTGATCGCGGATGAATTCGACCTGGATGCGCCGCTGGCGGCGATGTGCATTACCACATCGACCATCCTGCTGTTCTTTACGATGCCGCTGGTGATGAAAGCGTTATTATAAAAGGAAAACCAGATTCCCGATTAGACCCTCGGGAAGGACAATATTACTTGTACTTATCGTGTCATACCCGAGTGCTTCTATCGGGGATATGGCGCTGACAAGTCTACGTTAGGAGTGATAGGGTATGGCGGAAAAACACGAGCCTTCGCACAAAGGCCCCGAGCACGGACATCACGGCCACGGTCATGAGGGCCATGAACATCACGGCCTGGTGGAAGTAACCCTGCTTCTTGAAGACGAACACATTGATGCGCTCGATGAAGCGGCCGCGGAACTCAGCGATGAGTTGAAGCAGCCGTGGGACCGCGGCGCGGTGGTGCGGCTGGCGGTGAGCGAGTTTTTTTCCCGGCGCGGGAAGATCACCTAGTACTTCAACACGCAAAGCGGAAAAGGCAATGCGCCGACGCGGAGCCGCCTTTTTCGCCCTTTGCATTAACGACGAGGATTCGTTATGGCCTATGTGGACGACGGCACCAAGAGCCTCATTGACATCCATGTGCATGGCGCGGAGAATTACGATACCCGCACACGGCGCCAGGACGACATACTCCATATCGCCGATATCCACGGCGGACGGGGCACCGCCGCATTTCTGCCGACGATCTACCCCGGCACGCTTGAGGCGATGCGGGAAAACATGGAAGCTGTGAGGCGCGCGATGAACGCTCAGCGGGCGGGCGCAACGGTCCTCGGAGTGCATATCGAGGGGCCGTTCTTAAACAGCGAACGCGCAGGCGGCCTGGATAAGAAAAATTTTGCCGACCCGTCTGTCGAGGCGCTCACTCGCCTGGTCGAAGACTTTGAGGACATCGTCAAGATCGTCACCATTGCTCCGGAACTGCCGGGGGCGCTTCGCGTGATCGAAGCCTGCCGGGAAAAAGGATTCCTCGTCAACATGGGCCACAGCGACGCTACCTTCGAGCAGGCCGAGGAAGGCAAACGCGCCGGGGCCACGGGCATCACGCACATGTTCAACGCCATGCGCGGCTTTCATCACCGCGAGCCGGGGATAGCGGGGTTCGGACTGATGGACGAAGACGTGTACGTTGAAGTGATAGCGGACATGGCGCACCTGCATACGCAGAGCCTCAAAATGCTCCTGGATATGAAGCCCCTCGACAAAATTATTCTGGTCTCGGACTCGATCAAAGGCCTTGGCTGGGGAAGCGGTCCCATCCGCGGGGCAGGCGGCATTCTGCTCGGGAGCGGCATCACGTTGTCAGACGCGGTGAAGAACCTGATAGCGCTCGGTGTGTCCCAGCAGCACGCCCTGCAGTTTGCATCGGACAATCCGGCGGCGTATCTGGGGTTGCCTGGCCGGGACTATGCGCGTGACACTGTTAAAACCGGCGGAAGTTGTTGCTGATTTCCGGCAGTTTGCCGGATCTTTTAGAAAGTAATCTCTTGCTCCTCCAGGAAATGCATGAAGCCGATTGCGCTCCTCATATTCGACCTCGACGGTACGCTGGTAAACACGCTTGACGATATTGCGGCATCCGTGAACTATACCCTGGCGCTCCTCGGGAAGGAACCCCTCTCCGTTGACGCCGTCCGGCAGTACGTCGGAGACGGGATCGAAGAACTTCTGGTCCGGGCCCTCGGCGGGCGGAACACGCGCCTCGCCGAGGCAATCGCCCTTTACAAGGACCACCATCGCAGGAACCTCGCCGTTCATTCCGCGCTCTATCCGCCGGTGCTGAAGACGCTCGAACATTTTCAGTCCTTGCCGATGGCGGTGATCAGCAACAAGGCCATGGAGTTCGTGTCTCCCTTGCTTGACGGGCTCGGTATCGGACGGTTTTTTCAACTGGTCATCGGCGCTGACTCCGGGTTCCCGCTGAAACCCGCTCCCGACGCCGTGATGAGCGCGTTAAACACGTTCAAAGCGCCGAAAGAACAGAGCCTGATCGTGGGTGACGGCACGACCGATGTTCGGGCCGGAAAGGCTGCCGGTATTCTCACCTGCTCCGTGACCTACGGATTCCGTCCCGAGTTGGAATTGCGAAAGGCGGGACCGGATTATATCATACCCGCACTGTCGTATTTGCAAAAACTGTTCACCCCGATTCGGTGATTGCATGGACGATCTTGACAAACACATTCCACCCGACCGCCTTCCGATCCTGCTCAAAGTAAGCCGGCGGCTCGCGGCGGAAAGAGACTTCGACCGGCTGTTGTCCATGATCCTTGAGGAGACGACGTCGGCCATGGATGCCGAGCGCAGCTCTCTTTTTCTGACCGACCGGGAAAAGCACGAGATGTGGGCAAAACTCGCCCAGGGCGTGGGCGAGACTGAAATCCGGTTCCCCCTCGGCGCCGGGATCGCAGGAATAGTCGGGGTCATGGGGGAAAGCATCAACATTCCCGACGCGTACTGTGACGCGCGGTTTAATCCCGAATTCGACAGGCGGACAGGATTTCATACCCGGAGCATCCTTTGCGTGCCCATGACGGACAGGCATGGGATGATTATCGGCGCCGTGCAGGTGCTTAATAAGAAGTCGGGCGTGTTCGGCGCGGACGACGAAGCGCTCCTTCTTGCTCTTGCGGCCCAGGCAGCGGTGGCTATTGAAAACGCCGATCTGTACAAGAGGCTTAGCGACATAAATCTCTCGCTCGAAAAAAAAGTGGAAGAACGGACCGAGGAGCTCACCCAGGCGAATCTCCGGCTTTCGGCGCTGAATAAAGAGCTCCTGGAAATCTCCATTGCCGACGGCCTCACGCAAGTGTACAATCGGCGCTATCTCATGGAACGGCTCCGGCAGGAGGTGAAGCGGGCGAGCCGTTACGGCCCTGCCGTGTCCCTGCTGATGATCGACATAGACCATTTTAAGAAAGTGAACGACACGTTTGGACACCAAGCGGGAGATGCCGTGCTTGCCGGGGTGGCGGGGCTCATCAAGTGGAAGCTCCGTGAAACAGATTTGATCGCGCGATACGGCGGCGAGGAGTTCTGCGTTATTGCAACAGGCACTGAACAGGCTGGGGCGGTCCTTCTTGCCGAGCGTCTGAGGCAGCTTGTGGCTGAGGCCGTGTTCGAACATGGCGGGAACCGCCTTATGGTGACGGTCAGTATCGGCGTCGTCGCCTGGGAGCCTTCCCTGAAAGACGATTATGAACAGCTGATCCGCCGGGCCGACAAGGCGCTCTATTGTGCCAAGGACCAGGGGAGGAATCGCGTCTGCGCTTGAAATCGGCCTTTACTATTCCCGCCTGTTTGGTTACTATTACACAGTTTCGCGTCTGGAGTCTCGGGGCTCACGTTTGCGGCAAAGCCACAAACCCGAGACTCGAAACCTGAGACTTGAGACGAGTGTTGATAACAGTTAAAGGAGTCTGCATGTCGCATCCTCATGCCGCCAAAACGCCGTACGAACAGGGCCATTCCGGTGGCGCTGAAGTAAAAAAATACCTTCCCCGGCTGATTGCCTGGGAAGTGACCAGAAGCTGTCTGCTGAACTGCGTTCATTGCCGCGCCGCCGCGCGCTTTGGCCCGTACGAGGGCGAGTTGACCACGGAAGAATGCTACCGGGTCCTCGACGACGTGAAGTCGTTCAGCGACCCCATCATCATTCTTACCGGCGGAGAACCGATGATGCGGCCTGACATTTATGATATCGCACAGCACGGCACGAAGCTTGGGCTTCGCATGGTCATGGCCCCGTGCGGTCTCCTCGTGACCGAGGAACTTGCGCGGAAAATGAAGGATTCGGGCATCATGCGTGTGTCCCTTTCGATCGACGGCCTGACCGCCGAGAGTCACAATGCTTTCCGCCGCGTGGAAGGGGCTTTCGAGGGCGTAATGAAAGCCATCGAGAATTTCAAAAAGGTCGGCATGGAATTCCAGGTAAATACGACGGTCACCAAGCACAACGTAAAGGACCTGCCGCGGCTCCTCGATATGGTGATCAAACTGGGCGCCGTGGCGTACCATCCGTTCCTGCTCGTTCCGACCGGCCGAGGCAAAGATCTGGCCGACCAGGAGATCCCGCCCGAAGAATATGAGAGCACCCTCCGGTGGTTCTACGACATGCGCGAGAAGGTCCCGATCCAGTTCAAGCCCACCTGCGCGCCGCACTACTACCGCATTTTCCGGCAGGGCGAGAAGGAGAAGGGCAAGATTGTCACGCCGGAAACACACGGTTTCGACGCCATGACCAAGGGCTGCATGGGCGGCCAAAGCTTCGCCTTCATATCCCACGTGGGCAAGGTGCAGATCTGCGGGTTCCTCGAAGAAGAGGCGGGTGACATCAAGAAAGAGCCGTTTTCGAAGATCTGGGAGACCTCGCAACTCTTTAAACAGATGCGCGACCTCGACCATTACCACGGCAAGTGCGGAATCTGCGAGTACCGGAAAGTCTGCGGCGGCTGCCGCGCACGGGCGTTCGCCGTCTCGGGCGACTATCTTGCCGCCGAGCCTTTCTGCACGTATGAGCCGGTAAAGAAAAAATAAGAAGCCGCAAAAACAATGGCTAAAACGAAGATCGGACAAATACTCGTTAAACTCGACAAGCTGCTTGACTGCTATGTGGACAGCGGACCGAAAGCGCCTCCTCTTGATACCTATCATGCTTTTTTCTGGGACGGCGCGAGGAGGTTGCTGAAGCCGATCAAACGGCCGGTTCGGATAGACCAAAATGACCTTATCGGCGTCGACGCCATAAAAAAAGCGGTGCTCCGAAACACCGAGCATTTTATCAATGGTGGAAAAGCGAACAACGTACTGTTGTGGGGCGAGAGGGGCACGGGCAAGTCCTCGCTCCTGAAGTCGCTTCTGACGATCTTCGACGACACGCCGCTCAGGATGGTCCAGATTTACAAGCACGACATCCTCACCATCCAGGAGCTGTATGACCTTGTCGCGCGAAACGCGACCTACCGCTTCATTCTTTTTATCGATGACCTGTCCTTTGAGGAGAGTCAGACCGATTACCAGGAAATGAAAACGATCATGGACGGCGGCCTTGAGGAAATCCCGGAAAACGTGCTGTTTTACGCGACGTCCAACCGGAAGCATCTTATCTCCACCAGATTTTCGGACAACGAAAGCGACGAGGTCCGGCCTTCGGACACGATCGAGGAAAAGGTATCGCTTGTGGACCGTTTCGGGCTGCGCCTGGGATTTTATCATTTTTCCCAGGACACGTATCTGGAGATCGTCGCCTCCTATGCCGCAAAGTACGGCGTGCGCGCGGGCCGGGAAGAACTTGATCGCCTGGCGATCCAATGGGCGCTCGGCGCGGGGGGGAGGAACGGAAGGATTGCGGAACAGTTTGCGCGCGCAATTGAGGGAAGTGAAACCGTTCGGACCGCCATTTGACGGCGGGCGGGGGAAGTATGAAACGCAGAAACAAGACAAGCAACATTAAATTTGATGAAATCGTAAGAAGTCAAGATTTGCCACAGAGCACACAGAGGTAAGGCGTAAAGAATAAATATTTTCTCAGAGTTCTCTGTGACCTCGGTGGCTAAAAAAGGCTTGTTGCGAATTTATCAAAAATTACGTCTTCGCATTTTTTGCAATAGAACATCGGTTCTTACATTATTGTCTTTGGAGGAAAGAATGAAAAAAGTACTCGTAGCAATCGACGATTCCCCGACCGCGCTCAAGGCGGTGGAGTATGTCGCGCATCAGTTTTCGGATACAAAGGACCTGCAGGTTGGGCTTATCTACGTGCTGCCGAACCTTCCGGCCATATTCTGGGACGAGGGGCACATCCTGTCCGAGGAAGAAAAAAAAGAGCGTCAGAAAGTAGTGGATAAGTGGCTGGCGGACAGAAAAGCCAGAATGGAGCCGGTTTTCGGAAAGGCGGTCGAGTTGCTGACCGGGAGCGGCGTATTGTCCAACCGGATCCAGACGAAATCCATCTCCGATTCCACCGATGTGGCGGAAAGCATTCTTGAAGAAGCCAAGGACTCCGGGTATCAGACGATCGTTCTGGGCCGCAGAAACATCTCCCAGGGAAAACAATTTCTGATCGGGACCGTTACGAGCAAGATTATCTCGCAAGGCTCCGGAGTGGCCGTCACGGTCGTTGAATAGACCGGCCTCTCGAAAAAAGCGCAGCCCTGTGTAAAGAACGCCCTGCGTGCAGAAGGCGGGATAAACCGAATGCAGCATCGTGGACCGCACAGAAGACGAACCGCGGTAGTCACATTCCTCATTGTTCTGCTGGCCGCCTTTCTTATCTGGAGAATGGTCCGGCCCTTGAACATTTTTGTGGTCGACCCGCGCTTTGAGCGGCCGATGAGCGCGCCTGTTCCCTGGGGTCTCGCATCCGTGAAGGCCGAGGAGTGCGGGCGGTGCCATGATGCGATATATCGCGAGTGGTCGAGGAGTATGCATGCGCAGGCCTGGACGGAACCCTATTTCCAGGTTGATTACCGATACGACGGTACCCAGCAAATATGCCTCAACTGCCATACGCCTCTCGTGAACCAACAGCCGGACCTTGTTCTCGGGTTCAAGGACAGAGATAAGTTCAAGCCCCTCCTGAAACCGAACCCTGCCTTCGATCCCGCTCTCAGGAATGAGGGCGTGACGTGCGCCGTGTGTCACGTCCGTGAGGGGACGATTGTCGGTCCATTTACCACGGACCGCGCCCCCCATGCCGTGACCGTGGACCCGGAGATGGGTTCAGGGATAAAATCGTGCGAGCGGTGTCACGTCGTGTCGGGAAAAAGATGGGACACCTTCTACGATGTTCCGCCGTGCGGTACGGTGGTCGAGATAGAACGGAGAGAACAAAAGCCCGACTGCCCCGGCTGCCACATGCCCCGGGTCTCCCGGCCGGTTGTACAAGACGGCTTGAAGAGAACAGGGGGAAGGCATTGGTTCCGTGGTGGCCATGACCGCGAGACGGTCAAGAAGGCCCTGACCGTAACCTACGGCAGACAGGCGAACGGCTATCAGGTCATCCTGACGAACAGAGGCGCGGCCCATTATCTTCCGACCGGCACGCCGGACCGGCATCTTACGCTCGAACTGAGGCTTGTGGATGCACGAGGAAAAGTCCTGCAGGACAAGACCTATACCATGAAACGATACATTTTGTGGAGACCGTTCATCGTTGATTTGTGGGATACCCGCCTGCCCCATGGAAAACCGCGGTCTTTTGATTTTCGCTTTGCTGGTGACGCGGACGCTGTTCCCTCCGCGCTAGAGGTTGACGTTCGATACCATCTCCTCGACGAAAGCAGGAGAAAAAAGATCGGCTACGAGAACCAGGAGCCGATAGCATACCCGATATATCACGCCCGGATACCGCTTTGATGCGCGGAACCGGCGACAGGTGTTGAGATGATAGAACAAACCCGCGTGCTGACGACCAGGGACGGCGCGGCTATTTCGTACCGCGTGGCCAGGGGGATCGAGGCGCGTCGCGTGCTGGTCCTGATCCACGGCATGGCGAGCAATATGACGCGCTGGTCCGAGTTTGTCGAACAGACCGCTCTGCGCCATTCCTGGGACCTGTTGCGGCTCGATCTTCGCGGCAACGGACAATCGCTTTTCCGCGGCCCCATAAGCATGGAGCTGTGGTGCGAAGATCTTGCGGCTATCCTGAACCGGGAAGGCTATTCCCGGGCCGTTCTGGTCGGCCACTGTCTTGGGGCCGATCTCGCGGTGCAGTTTGCTTCCCGGAGGCCCGAAAAAACAGAGGGTCTGGTCCTGATCGAGCCGCTTTTTCCCGAGGCTTTTGCCGGATCGCTCAAGCGGGCCTGGCCTTTCCGCGGGCTGCTGCCGCTGCTCATTTCGCTTATTCGTTTGTTGAATCGCGCGGGACTGCGCCGCAGGCATTTCCCGAGTCTCGATCTTCAGGCGCTCGACCGGGAAACAAGGGCGCTCATGGCGTCCGAGGGCTCGCCCGGCGCGCTTGTTAATCGGTATACCTCCGTGCGGTTTGACCTTCGCTTCATGCCGACCACGGCGTTTTTGCAAAGTCTTCGCGAACTTCTCCGTCCGCTCCCCTCGCTTGAAAACCTCACGATGCGGGTTTTGCTGCTGTTCTCAACGGGGAAAATATTCAGCGACCCTGAAAAAGCCAGCAGGCTGTGCGAGGCCCTTGAAAACTGCGAGACTGTTGTGCTCGACTCTCATCACTGGATACCCACGGAGAAGCCGAAGGAAATGAGGGCTGCCATAGAGCAGTGGTGCCGCGAACACTTTTGAATAGGTCCTTATCCGCCTTTATCCGCCTGCGCCCAGCGCTTACGAGTGTGTGCGCGAGTGCAGGGTGTGTCAAAGGCTTAGGCCTTCCGTACGTGTGGTTCCGGCTTGTCCGGATTAGGTGAGCATGGACAGATCTCGACAGCCTGGCAAGGAGGGAGCAGCGGCACTTGCGGCAAATGTAACCCGCCTCTCGTTGCTCTTAACGCGTAAGCGCGGGGACCTTCCCGCCGCATACCTGAAAGACCCCGGCCTGCGGGAAGCCTATATTGCGTACTTTCTGCCGTCGAATATCCATAAATTGCGTGTGCCGCTCCAGGAGCTTTCACTCCATTCGTCCGGGCTGCTCGTAAAAGAAAAACTGCGCATACTCGATGTCGGTTCCGGCCCGGGCACGGCCGTTCTCGGCGTGATGGAATTCTTTTCAGACAAAGCACAAAAACCGGAACTTGAGTTCACCGCACTGGACCAGGTGGCCGAGAACCTGCAAGCGGCCGAAGGTCTTTTTGAGAAGCATCGCGACGAACTCAACGTTCACGCTTCGCTGCGCACCATCCGCTCGGGCATCGAAGGCCTGGAACGCCTTTCGGGCGAACGCTTCGACATGGTCATCCTTTCGAATGTTCTGAACGAACTGTATCTTAATCATGCTGACAAGATCCCCAAACGGACCACCGCGCTGCTCGGCATACTGGGCCGTCTTCTCAATGACGACGGGAGCTGCATCATCATCGAGCCTGCCTTGCGCGAGACCTCGCGCGAAATGCTCGAAGTCAGGGACGGAATCCTGAACAACGGTTTTCACGTATACTCGCCGTGTCTCGTTGACGGAAAGTGCCCCGCTCTCTCGAAACCGAAGGACTGGTGCCACGAAGACATTGCCTGGGAACCACCCGAGCTTATTAAAGAGCTGGACAAACTAACGGGACTCCGGAAGGACTCTCTCAAGTTTTCCTATCTTGTTCTCAGGAAGGACCGTTTCTCGCTAGCGGACGAATCCGGTTCCAATGCCTTTCGGGTAGTGAGCGACGCACTTGTGTCGAAGGGTAAAGTGGAATTCTTTTTATGCGGCCCGGGAGGCAGGCGGTTGTTTACAAGGTTCGATAAGGATAGAACGTCAGTCAACCAAGCTTTCGAAAATTTAAAACGGGGTGATGTGGTAAGATTCGAGCGATTGATTGACGAAGAAAAACGCTTCAAAGTAGGAAAAGAGACGGCGGTGGCGGACATCATGGTCACATCGTCGCTCACCTGAAACTGGTCCCATGCTCTTTTCCTCCGAGTGAGTCCGGCCGCACCAAAATGGATGAGCCGGTTGCTGCAAAAAAGCGATGTCCACGGCGTTCATTCATGCTTCAACAAAACATAAATCGTTGTCCGCGAATTCGTAGTCGTCCGGGAGGATTGTCTGTTCACCGTGCCCCAAGACGGCGCTCTTGATGGCCTCGAACGATCCGGGCTCTGCATGCGCGATTTCTCCGGATTCGCGCTCCGCGAGCATCGTGGTCGCCTCCATCTCGTCTTTCAACGTTTCCGCGCTTTCGAAGATGGATGCCGACCAAAGCCCCTTAATTTTCCGCAAGATACTCTTCATGGTTAACACCTCCTTTCCAATCGCTTCAATCCGGTAATTACATTATAGCACCGGATTTGTAATGACTCAGGACAGTCGCATTACCCAGGCGCACGGAATGCGCGGTCGTGTGCGTAAATTTTCAACGCATCATCAAACTTTCAGGAAAGGAACGTTGACAATATCGGGCAAACACCTTATAGTGAGTAAAATGTGCGAAAAGTTGCAGAGGTACGTTACCGGCCATGGCAAGATACAGAACACCACAAAAACCAGGATCAAAATTCATCACCCCTGAAGGCAAGAAGCGCCTGAGCGAAGAGTTCGAATTTCTCTGGCGGGGCAAGCGTCCCGAGGTGACCGCGGCGCTTGCCGCGGCCGCTGCCGAGGGAGACCGGTCGGAGAACGCTGAATATATTTACCGGAAAAAACAGCTGCGCGAAATCGACAGCCGCATTCATCATCTCAAAGACCGGCTGGAGCATATTGTGGTTGTGGACGGCAGGCCCGGCGACGAGTCGCAGATTTTTTTCGGCGCCTGGGTGCGGCTGGAGGGCGAAGAGGGAACGATCTCTGATTATCGCATTGTTGGACCTGATGAGTTTGATGCTGCCGAAGGCCTGATCAGCATGGATTCGCCCATGGCCCATGCTCTTATGAAAAAAAGAGCGGGAGACGAAGTCGTCGTAAAGCGGCCGAAAGGCGACGCTGTTTTTACGATTGTGCGTGTGCAGTACCGGCCGTTCAAATAGGCAGACAGGTAAATCTAAAAACAGCATTTTTTTGACACGGATCAAATCGGATAAGAGTCGGATAACGGCGGATTTTTCCTTGATAATAGCTTGAGGATCTATCCGCTTTTATCAGACGTTAATCTGCTTCTTCCGTGTCAAAATGATTTTTCCAGGATAAAAACTTTTTAGCGCGCGGCTGATAGGAGGGAACAGCTGAATCTCATCCTTCTTTTTCAAGAAGACTTTGCAGGCCATGAGGACCGGGTTCGGTTGCAAGGTCGGCGTCTCAAGCACGTTCTCGACGTCCACCGGGCTTCAATAGGCGAAGAACTGTGCGTGGGGCTTGCCAATGGAAACATCGGGACCGGTCGGGTCACGCTTCTCGATGAACAGGTCCTCGAGATGGAGGTCCTGCTCGATCATATA
>JBGPUS010000007.1:0-24462 GCA_041491325.1 Nitrospirota bacterium
CCGAAAAATTCACCACATTGCAGCTTCACTCGCCGATGCCGTTGAACTCTACACCGGATTCGCAGGACCAGATGCGCTGTGTTGGTACGGCGCTCCCAGCGGCTCCTGGGTAAAACTCACATCACGCAAAATCAACAAGGATTTGAAGTTGCTAAGGAACTTTCCACCGGATCACGAATCGTTCGAGATCGAATAATAGATGAGACCAATCTTCGCGACTGTTGCCGCAACGTTGTTTGGTCTGTTTATAACGTGGCTCAGCTTGTACACGTGGAGTTATGTGAACTTTCAAGTCCCAGACAGGATAGCGACCGGATGCTTTGAACTGGAGCACTGTCCTGATCAGTGGTGGACATATCCGCTCCTGTTTACACTTCTTCTTGGACCTGCGCTCGTGATGGGATGCGCCGGGTACTTGGCATCTTCCAAGCGGTGGACGGTTCGCAGAGTGGGTGTTGTTTTCGCGGGATTAACGATAATTACGGTGCTCTTGCATTCAATAGAACACATACTGCCGTTTCTTTACAGATGAAGACAGGTGCTGATCCCGGTGATATGACGGGAAGGATCCAATCTGAGTGCCGGTAGTTGTCCTCCAGAATCTGCATGTGTATTCACAGCCTGTGGCGCAGGCTAAAAGAGTGCGTTATTAGCATTTGACTTTTCATGCGAGGGCTGGTACTCTCTGTACGCTGCTACGTGATCTGGGTATTAGGAGCTTTTGTGAAACGTACATTTATCTCCCTCGTCTCTGTTGTTCTGTTGCTCATCGCCGCGTTGCCGGCCTTCTCTTTTTCACCGTCCCCTCAAGCCGTAACTGCCAAGGCGTGCATTGTGATTGACGATCACGGCATGGTCCTGTATGAGAAAAACTCCTCAACCAGGCTTGCGCCTGCCAGCACGGTAAAACTGGTGACCGCCATGGTGGCCCTTGACCGTCTCGCTCCAACGAAGACGGTGTCGGTGAGCCGTTTTGCCGGTGCGACCCGCTCTATCAAGCCCAGGCTTCGGGCGAACGATGAACTAACGGTTTCGGACCTCCTGCATCTTGCGCTCATGAAATCCATCAATTCAGCTGCCGTGGCCCTGGCGGAAGAAGCGGCCGGCTCGGAGGTTGCATTTGTTGAATTGATGAACCAGAAAGCGGAAGAGCTCGGGGCTTGCGATACGCACTTTGTTACTGCCTCGGGTTTGCCCAAAGGCGAACAATACACAACAGCCCGCGATCTGGTGGTGATCTTGAGGAAGGCCCTAACCTATCCGCTCATTAAAGAGATTCTTGCAAAAAAAGAATGGGTAATCACCACGACAGCAGGCAGGGAGTTGTATCTGGAAAATACGGACAACTTGCTCTGGTCACGAAATAATGTGGTGGGAGGAAAAACCGGGTTCACGCGCGGCGCACGGCACTGCTTTGTAGGCGCCCTGGATACGGGGAAGGGCATTATCTATACAGCGGTCCTCGGGGCTTCCTCACGATACCGGCTGTGGGAAAGCGCTGAAACGCTGGCTGAGCTCGGGGTAAATCCGGAGCTCGTCATTTCTTTTAAAGAACCGCCTGCCAGAAAGCATCGGCGCCATATCAGGAAACCAAAAAAGATTTAGCGTCTCTCCTTGCTTACACATTAAACCGGAACAACATGATGTCGCCGTCCTTGACCACGTACTCCTTGCCTTCGGAACGCAGCAGACCGGCCGCTTTCACGGCCTGTTCTGTTCCCAGCCGTATCAGATCATCAAAGTGAAACACTTCGGCCCGAATGAATCCTTTTTCAAAGTCTGTGTGGATCTTGCCCGCGGCTTGAGGCGCCTTGGTGCCTTTCGTAATGGTCCAGGCCCGCACTTCCTTTTCACCGGCGGTCAAGTAGGTGATAAGGCCGAGCAGGTCGTAGCCCGCGCGGATCATCCGGTCGAGTCCTGATTCCTTGAGCCCCATGCCCGCGAGGTAATCCTTACGCTCTTCCAATGGAAGCTGGGCGATCTCGCCCTCCACCTGGCCTGATATGACCACGACTTTTGCGCCTTCCGCGGCGGCGATCTGCTTAACGGCATCCACGTGCGGGTTCGGTTTGTCTACCATGTCCTCGGCAACGTTCGCAACGTACAGCACGGGCTTGGCCGACAGCAGGCTGTAGCTCTTGAGCCATACGGCTTCCTCTTCGGAATACACGGCGCGGCGAAGTGGTTCGCCCTTGCTCAGCATGTCCTTAAGCCGTTTCATGAAGTCCAGTTCTTCAACGGCCTTTTTATCGCCGGTCTTCGTCAGCTTCTCCGCCTTGAACAGCCGCTTCTCGATCGCATCGAGATCGGCAAGCATGAGTTCCGCTTCGATCACCTCGATATCCGACTTGGGGTCCACCTTGCCGGCCACATGTATCACGTTGGGGTCCTCAAAGCAACGCACCACATGCGCGATGGCATCTACTTCGCGGATGTTGGCGAGGAACTTGTTTCCGAGTCCCTCGCCCTGGGCCGCGCCTTTTACCAGCCCGGCGATGTCCACGAACTCCATGATCGTCGGCGTCAGCTTCTTGGGCTTGTAGAGCTCGGCGAGTTTGTCCAGCCGCTCGTCGGGCATGTCCACGACGCCTACGTTCGGGTCGATAGTAGTGAAGGGATAGTTCGAGGCTTGAGCGCCCGCGGAGGTCAAGGCGTTGAAAATGGTGGACTTGCCGACGTTCGGCAAACCTACGATGCCGCAGTTAAAACCCATGAGAAACTCCTTCTAAGATCTAACACATCGGTAATAACCACGGATTCTTAATCGTCTCAAAATAGAAACGACATAATCATAAATCTCCCCCTCGCCCCTCATTGATAAAAAGGGGCGTGTCCCTCCCATTGGGAAAGGGAGGTTCGGAGGGGATTTTATGACATCCGCAGTTATGAATCTTACTTGTTTTTAAAACAAAAAACCCGGAGCTGTCGGAATGGTCCTTCAGGTCCGGGCTTCTGTACCTTATTGCCTGTTAAACAGATTCATTGCCCGTGCCGGGCCTTCCAGAACGATCGTCTTCACCGCTTCAGCGGCTTTCGCCATAACCTCGGACGCGACTTTCCGTTCTTCAGCGAGGAACGGGCTCAGAACATAATCCGCGGCGTCCAGGCCGGGTGAAGGCCGTCCGATCCCGATCCGGACCCTGATAAAATCCGCTGAACCAAGATACTCTATAATGGAGCGGAGGCCGTTATGACCCCCATGCCCGCCGCCGATCTTTACGCGGATGGAGCCGAGCGCAAGATCGAGTTCGTCATGGAGAACGATAAGTTCGGAAACGGCGGCGTAGGCGTCTCGCAGGATTGCGCTGACTGCCCTGCCGCTGTCGTTCATGTACGTCTGCGGCTTGACCAGGATTGTTTCTGTTGAATCTATCCGGGTCTTGGCAATGACGGCATGGTGCTTTTCCTGGGCAAGAGCCACGCGCAAGTTTTCGGCAAGCCCGTCAATTGCCATAAAACCGGAATTATGCCGCGTGCGCTCGTACTTTTTGCCCGGGTTGCCGAGCCCGACAATGATCTTCATCTAAGCAGCAAGCTCCAAGTCACAAATAACAAAATCCAAATAATATCCAAACACCAATTTCCAATTCCCATGACACCTGGAGCTGGTCATTTGGTTATTGGAGTTTACTTGGGATTTGGCGCTTGGAACTTGGCGCGTGTCCCCGTTGCTACTTCTTCGCAGCTTCCTTCTTGGGCGCGGCTTCTTTCTTGCCTGCTTCTTTGGCTGCACCCTCTTTTGGAGCAGCGCCTTTAGCGGGCGCAGCTTCAGCCTCGCCTTCTTTGCCTGCCTTCTTGACCACTTCAGGCTCGGCGCCCTCCGCAGCCGGCGCAGCGGCCAACATTGCCTCGAGCTTGGCATCGGTTATCGGCGGCTGAACCGTCGCAAGCGTCAAGTCTGGATCGGTCAGGACTTTTACTCCTTCAGAAAGCTTGAGGTCCCTGACATGGAACGACTCGTTTAACTTGAGCTGCGTAATATCGGCGGAAATAAAATCGGGGATCTGGTTCGGCAGACATTCGACCTCAACCTGACGCAGTCCATGCTGGAGGATGCCGCCTTCCTTCACGGCCAGGGAATTGCCCGTGATATGAATCGCCACCGGGATCCTGACCTTTTCGTTCATGGCCACTTCCATGAGGTCCACGTGCAGCAGGGACCCGCTGATGGGGTCGACCTGGTAGTCCTTGATAAGGGCCATGCGGTCGCCTGCTTTTTGGGCGCCTTCGAGCTTGAGAGCGATGAGCGCGTGCTCGCCGCCTTCCGCGTTCAGGATTTTCGTGACCTCTTTATTGGTCATGGCGATAGGCGTGGATTTTCCGTGGCTGTAGAGGACCGCGGGAACCATTGCGTCCCTCCTGAGGCCCCTGGCAACTCCCTTGCCCGCCTTTTCTCTTACTTGTGCTGTCAATGTGAACTTTTCCATTTCTCCTCCGATGCTGACTTATATGGATCCGTTTAAACTGTTCAAACGGTTAAGCGGTTTCAACCGCTGTATTTCTACACGAACAATGAACTGAGCGACGTTTCCTCATGGATCCGGGTGATTGCTTCCGCGAGCAGCGGCGCCGCGGAAAGCACGGTCAGCTTCTTGCATTCCCGCTGTTTGCTTTCGAGGGAGATCGTATTCGTCGTAATCAGTTCCTCGATTTCCGAATCGTTGAGCCGCTGGAGCGCAGGACCCGAAAGCACCGCGTGGGTGCAGGCCGCGTATATTTTACCCGCGCCGTTCGCCCGCAGCGCGGCAGAACCCTCGGTCAGGGTGCCGGCGGTGTCCACCATGTCGTCCAAGAGCAGGCAATCATGGCCGTGGACGTCGCCGATGATATTCATGACCTGGGCCACGTTCGGTTTGTCCCGCCGTTTATCGATGATCGCAAGGCTCGCATTCAGTCTCTTGGCAAAGGCGCGCGCGCGCTCCACGCCCCCGGCGTCGGGCGACACGAGCGCCAAATTACTAAATTTCTTTAAGCGAATATAATCAAGAAGCACCGAGGCCGCAAAGAGATTGTCCACCGGGATATTGAAAAAACCCTGTATCTGCCCGGCATGCAGGTCCATCGTGAGCACCCGGCTTGCGCCCGCGGTCGTGATCAGGTCGGCCACCAGCTTGGACGTAATGGGCACGCGCGGCTGAACCTTGCGGTCCTGCCTGCCGTAGCCGTAATACGGAAGCACTGCCGTGATCCGCGCGGCGGAAGCCCGCTTGAGGGCGTCGATCATGATGAGCAATTCCATGAGGTTGCGGTTCACCGGGTCCGAGGTCGGCTGCACCACGAAGACGTCCATGCCGCGGACATTGTCCATGATCTGCACGTTGATCTCGCCGTCGCTGAACAGGCCGACAACCGCATTGCCGAGAGGAATGTTCATCGTCTGGCAGAGCTCTTTCGCCAGCGCGGGATTGGCGTTTCCGGAAAAAATCTTTATTTCCTGACCTCGTACTATTACCATAGCAACCTCATTCCGCGCAAGCTGGTTCGGGGACAGGGATTCGAACCCCGATAAAAGGCTTCAAAGGCCTCTGTCCTACCATTAGACGATCCCCGAGCGAAGGACGATTCGGCTCCGGACCCGGAGGGCCGGATAAACATCAAAAGGATAGGCATGCGCCTATCCTCTCGTGCGATGCAGAATCGGCAAATCTTTACATTATGTTCGGTGTTACCGGTCTTCGGGCTGTTTACCAGCCTGCTCCCGCGCTGAGGGATTGGCCGCTTCGCGCTCGTATTCGGAGAGGACCTTTTGCTCGATCATCTTCCTGGTCTCGCCGTTTAGCGGATGGGCGATGTCCCTGAAAGTCCCGTCCTTCATTTTTCTGCTCGGCATTGCGACAAACAACCCAGCATTGCCGTTTATGATGCGCAAGTCCTTGATCAGGAACACACTGTCAATCGTGATGGTCGCATAGGCCTTGAGCCGCTCTTCATTGTTGACCAGGTATACCCTCACGTCGGTTACTTCCATACGGTCCTCTTCAGCCCGGCCTATGACGGTTCTGGGACTGGTTAGAACGCGGAAAAGCCTATGATGCCCGCCGCCCCGCGAGATGTTCCGCAATCGGTGATTCGGTCAACGCCGCAACCGGATAAAGCAGCCATCCCTTGTCCGAGAGGTTATGCGCGGCAACCCGGCAGGAGGACTCGTTTTCGAATATGCCGAAAACCGTCGGGCCGCTGCCGCTCATTTGGACGCCGAGAGCGCCTTGCTTGGTGAGCGCTTCTTCGAGCTCGCCGATCACCGGGTGGGCTGTTTTGGTCACGCTTTCAAGGTCATTGTGGAGCCCCGCGGCCATGCTTCGGACGGTAAGCCTTGCAATTTTATTACAGTCGACTTTTTTTGTCAACCCCAAATTTAAGTTTTTATAGACCCAGGCCGTGGAGGTCTCGAACCCCGGATTTGCGAGTAATACCCAAAAGGGAGGCAGGGGAGGCACCGAAGTGACGATTTCCCCTCTTCCGCGGGCCAGGGCCGTGGGCCCGGAGAAAAAGAAAGGCACATCCATGCCGATCCGAGCGCCGATTTCAGCAAGTTGGTCCCGGTTGAGCCCCAAGCCGAGCAAGCTGTTTATGGCCACGAGCGTCACAGCTGCGTTCCCGCTGCCGCCGGCAAGCCCGGCCGCCACCGGGATGTTTTTCTTGAGCGCTATCGTGAAACCCGCGGCCCTGCCTGAAATGCCGACCAATTCCGTTGCCGCTTTCCAGGCGCTGTTCCGCTCGTCACAGGGGACGGCTCCGCTAGTGCAGGTAATCGTGATTCCCGGTTTCCCCCGGGTCACGGTGACCTCGTCGCAGAGGTCCACCATCTGCATAAGCAGCTCCACGTCGTGGTAGCCGTCGGGTCTTCTCCCGAGGACCGACAGGCAAAGATTGATCTTTGCCGGAGAACGGAGGGTGATCGAGTTCATGGCGCCCGGTTCTCCTTGCCCGAAAGGGTAAACAGCTTGTCTTCGACAGGCACGTTCATGTCCGCTTCAATGTAATCAATAAAAAAAGCTGCGCTTTTCGATGGGTTTTCGATGCGGACGGTCCCCGGCAGCACGGTGGATAGGCCGGCCTTCCTGGTATACGATGCCCGGTAAACCACGCTTCCCGATTGGTACAGTTCTTGCTCGGCGACTCGTATTGACGATTCCGGGGCGCCTGGGCTGATTGTCATGCGAACGCGCCGTGTTGTCCCGTTGCCCGATATTTCAAGCACGCACGCGCCGTCTTGCGCGCAGGAGGCCCGGGCCATCGATGGCTTGGCGATCTCCTGAACGACGCCGGATAGCGCGGCGCAAAGCTCCGACCCCTCCACGTTTACGCCGAGCACCTTCTCGATGTCCACGCGTCCCGGTTGCTGATTTTTCTCATCTTCCGGCACGCGAAGCAGAAACTCTTGTCCGTTCCAAACCAGGATAATGAGAGCTCGGCCGAGGGCGTCAAAAGCTTCTAAGCGCAGTCTGCGCTGGCCGTCTATTACGATGCCTACTGTATCGAAAGCGCGTCTTCCGAACCCTCCGGTCACCTGAACGCTCGCGAGCGCTTTAAGCCCGGTGAACGACAGTCGTTGTTGCTCCAGGGCATGGAGCAGCGGACCCGCGGGTACTTCTGTCATGGGGAGCTCGGGTTTCTTAGGCAAGCACGCAACCAGGAGAGAAAAAACAACCAGCGCAATGAGTCGGGAAGTCTTCACTTCTTGTCTTTTTTTCTCGGCTTTGCTTTTTTTAACAGCTCGTCAGGATTGCCGAACCCCGCTGTTTTGAACTTTTCCACAAGGTTCCGGTTCTTCGGGTCGAGCTCCAGGGACATCAGCCACTGCGTCCTGGCCATGTCTTTTTGCGAAAGTTTATAATAGATGTCGCCATAATGCTCGCGCATGACGGGGTCCTCGTCCACCTTCGCGATCGCCTTTTTCATGACATCGAGCGCTTCGTTCAGCATGCCTTTTTGGTAATACGCCCAGGCGAGGCTGTCAAGGATGTAGCCGTTCTCGGGTTTGATCAGGAGCGCCCGTTTGATAAGCCGAATCGATTCATCCAGGTTTTCGTTCTTTTCAGCGTAGGAATAGCCCAGATAGTTCAACGCGTCGGCATTGTCCGGTTTGACCTCGATGGTTTTTTTAAGGGCCGCGATCATCTCATCGCGCTTGCCCATCTTTTCATAAACGACCGCGGTCGTAAACAGCAGATCATCCCGGTCCGGCGCCATCTTCAGACCCTTGTTCAGCGTGTCCAGGGCCACCGGGTATTTCCCGACATCCATGTATGCGTTTGCGAGATACAGATACAGTTCGGGCTTCCCAGGCTGCTCCGCTAGGGCCTTCACGAGGTACGGGAGCGCTTCGGCCGTGCGGTTTAACTGGGCGTAGAGAGAGGCGACCTGAAGAAGTGAGTCGGTATCCTCGGGCGCGGCGGCCAGGATGGTCCGGTATTCCGCGAGCGCTTCCTCGTGCCGTCCTAGCGCCACGAGCGTGGAGCCGACATACCGCTTGATCTTCAAATCAGCGGGCGCGGCCCGGGCCACTATTTTAAATGACTCCAGGGCCTGTTCGTACTTTTTCTGCTCGGCATAAATGAGTCCCATCTTGACCTGGGCGTCGAGGTCGCCGGGCGTCGCCGCCGTGATCTGCTTAAGCTGCTCCAGCGCATCCTCGAGCGCGTTCTGCTGGATATAGAGCTGGGCGAGATGCTGCCGAAGCTCGCCGCTGTCCGGATTAAGGGCGATTGCTTTTTTATATGTTTCTATGGCATCGGGGACTCTGTCCATCAGCTCAAGGACAAAGGCTAGGCCGGTATAGGCCGGCTCGAAATCCTCTCTCAGGGAAACCGCGCGCTTGAATTCAACAAGCGCTTCAGCGTACATCTTCCGGTCCGTATAAATCCGTCCGAGGTAGTAGGGCGCCATGAGGGAGTCGGGATTGACTTTCTCAAGAGACCGGAACGTCGCTACCGAATCGTCATACCGTTTCAACGACGCGTAGAGTGACCCGAGATATATGTAGGCGTCTTCCTGCCGGGGGTCGAGCGCGATCACTTTGCGATACGTATTGATCGCGTCATCGAATTTTTTCTTGCTCGTGTAAATGCCCGCCAAAAGTAGGAGCACGCGCGCTTTCTTCGGCTGAAGCTCAGCCGCTTTCTGGGCATAGGGGGCGGCCTCGTCGAGTTGCCCCTTGCGCAGATAGATCGACGCAAGAGAGAGCGCGAGTTCGGCCGCGTTCGGGTCCAGCCGGTAGGCCGCTTCGTATTCCTTTTGGGCTTCGTCGAACTTTCCTTCCTGTTCGAGCATGTTGCCGACTGTAAAATGGTAGTAGGCCTCGGCCTGTGAACGGACCTCGCCGCCCGCGTCGGCCACCCTGGTTTCGGAAACCGAAGGCGACATTGGGGCGCAGGAAGCGATCAGAACGGAAAACAGCGCTATAAGGCAAAAGTTTTTCATGAGTATAAGTCTATGCGAACCCTTTATGCGTGTCAAGGTTGACTCCCGAGTTGCCGGTCTGCCCGAACTGTTTCCCGATAAGCGCTTTTACCCTGGTAAGGCTTGTCTCGACGTCATCTTTGTCGTGAGCCTCGATAGTGAAAACCGGCAGCGGCGCGTGCTTGCTCATCAACAAAAAGATTTTTTCAAAATCGATATTGCCTCGTCCCAGGGCCCAGTGAGAGTCGGCGGTCCCGTTGTTATCGTGGAGGTGCACTTCCACCAACGTGCGGCCCAGGATCTCGAACCACCGCTCCATCGGAACTTTGGAAAAAAGGTTGCAGTGGCCGGCGTCAAAACAGAACCCGAAGTCGGGATGGCCGACCTTTGCGATCAGCATGTCGAGCGCCTCGGGGTCTTCGTCGAACACATTCTCGACTGCCACGCGCAGGCCGATTTTAGATGCCGTATCCATGACCTTCTGCCAGAGCCCGAGGCTGTTGTCGAGCCAGAGGTCCTTGCGCCCGCTGTAGCGCCACCGGTCGTAGGCCGCGTGGAATACCACGGCGCGCGGCCTAAGGACCGCGGCAACATCCAATATCTGGCGAAAGCGCAGCTCCGTCACCGACCGCACCATGGGGTCCACGGCGCCGGGGTTCAGGTCCATGAACGGAGCGTGGAGCGTCAGCGCGGGGCCCCAGTCGAGACGCGTTGCCAGAATATCAAGGTCCGGCTTCTTGAGCGCGTCGAGCGCCGCAGCCGGGAAAAAAATTTCAAGATCGTACCTACGGCGCCGGATAAGATCGTAGTAATCGTTGAACGAGGGATAGGGGATATGGATATGGAGCGGTTCCACCCGGCTCAGCCTTTTGCAGGACAGGCGCCGCCCCCGCACGCGCCGACGGCGCATCCCCCCGCGGCCGGTTTGGGCTCACCAGCGGGTTTCTCCGCAGCGGGTTTTTCGGCCTCAGCCCCCTTTTTCCGGTCGCCCGAGGCGTAATCCGTCACGTACCAGCCTGAACCCTTCAGAACAAAGGCCGGCGTTGAAAGCACCTTCCGCACGTTTGTCGCATGGCATAAATTGCACTCTGAAATAACGGGATCGCTGAATTTCTGGACAACGTCAAAACGCTTACCGCAGCTCCCGCATTCGTATTCATAAACCGGCATACAACAACCTCCACCCTGTAATTATCATCAGGACCCGTATTATAAACAATAGAATGAGTAAAAACAAGCGTTTTCGAAGGTTCTAGGGCGGCAATTAACCACGGATTAACACGGTTAAAATCAATTAGGCCTGTGGGAAGCCCTCGCCGGTCGTGGGGCTTTCTGTTCGCGGTGTTCAATCACCTCTTCAGCTCTTTCACAAGATGAAAATTTTTGCTCCTTTTCATCGGCTCCTCCGGCATTTCCGGGTGCCAGGCAAAAAGTTGGCGCCTATGCGCCTCGAGGATCTCGTCTTCCTGGCCGAGGAAACCGGCCGCGGTCACGATCTTTTTCCCGAATTTCGCCGCACAGGAAAAAACCTCTTCCACCTGCGTTCTCCAATGAGGGTCCCGCAGAAGGTGGTGGTCGATGATGAGTGTTTTTGTCTGCTCGGATGACAGGATCTCACAGATATTCCGGATTGATGTCTTGAGGTCTTCGCGGCTGAGCTCTTTTCCGAGCATATACGTAAGCGGGCCGTCCAGATAAAGCGTATCAGGGCCTTCGGCGCGAATGAACGCGACGTGTCCGGGTAGCGTCGCGCCCTGGATATCCGACGCATGCACAAAGCAGGACCCACCTTCGCGGATCGATGTTTCGACGAGCCATCCTACCTTCGTGTTCAATCCATGCGGGAGCGCAGGAGAGAACCGGATTATCGTATTGCCGAATTCATACACATTGCCGTCGGCGAACTCGACCCTTCTCGGCAGGGTCCTGAAATTCCGGATCAATTCGCGCGCGCGGCCGCGTTGCGTCTGGTTGATGTTCTCGGTCGGGTGCTTGATAAGCAACGTCTTCCCGTTGAAGAGCAGCGGCTCGGTCGGGTCGAAGTGGTCGTAGTGATAATGGGAGATGACGAAAACATCGGCGCGGGCCGCATATTTTTTGATGCGCTCCCAGCTTTCGTTCATAGCCTTGAGCTCAAGGGGGTGTGGGGGCAGGCTGAAGCGGACCGCGGCCAGCGAGACGCCGGGGTCGATCAGGACCTTGACGTCAGCGGTCTCGACAAAATAAGCAGCACTCCGTACACCGAGGGATTCAGCGGCAAGAGGGATGATGTTCATGGGAGATCCTTGTATAAGGTTTATTCAAATCGTATTTTATTCTTCACGTCCTGACGGCCTTGCATCTTCCTGTATGCCATTTGCTAAAGCACCAAATTTGATGAAACCGTAAGAAGCAAGGATTTGCCACAGAGCACACAGAGGTAAGCCGTTAAAAAACTAAAGATTTTCTCTGAGTCCTCTGTGACCTCGGTGGCTAAAAAGACTTTTTACGAATGCATCAAATTCAACTTGTTACTTAAATTTTACCTCATCCCCGGCCCCGATTTTCGATCCCGCCGCGGTCTCGACCACCCACTTGGCTTGCCCGCCAGAGGGATAGATGTCCCGGGCTCCCGGTTTACAGTTGCGATATGCCCGAATGACTCGGCGGTCAGGCCCTACGAAGATGATGTCGATGGAGTAGGAGACTTGTCCCATCCAAAAAACAACGGCCTCTGGTTCATCAAACGTAAAGAGGACGGCTTCGTTGGGCAGCAGCAGCCGAAAGCCCTGCAACCCAATGGTCCGTGTTTCGGGTGTGTCGCGCACGAGGACTATCCGGAACGCTCGGTCCATCGTTCCACCAGCGGGTGAAATCGTCACCAGCGACGGACGCCGCAGCGTTCCTCCTGTAGCGGACTCCGTGCCGTGCGCAATTCTCACCTCTGCCGCAAGCACAAGTATGCCGATCGCAACGGTGAGGATCGTAATCAACGCGCCGACGCGAAAATATTCCATAAAACCGATATCGACCCGTCTCCCCGCCTGCCGGACCACGATCAAGTTTGCGACCGAGCCGATGAGGGTTAAATTTCCGGCGAGGGTGCTGCTCATGGCGAGCGTGAGCCAGAAGAGGTGTCCTTCGCCGAGTGACTGAGTGAGCGGCTTCAGAAGCATGACCGCGGGCACATTGCTTACGATATTCGAAAGGACCACGGAGACGAGAGACAGGCCGGCGACCCTGCCTGAAGGCGAAAAAGACGCGAGGTCGCCCGCCTTTGCTATCATCGCCGAAGCAAGGCCCGAGGCCTCCACGCCGCGCATCACGACGAATAGTCCGGAAAAGAAAAGCAGCAGCGTCCAATCCACGCCTTCGAGAACACGTTCCGTGCTGATCCCTCCGATCAGCAGGAGCAGGACCGCCCCTGCCGCGGCAACAAGCGAGTAGGGGTATCCGAGTGAAAAAGCGACGAGCACTCCGACGCAAACCAGGAGCGCTTTCACCAGAAGAGGTTTTCTGACCTGATATTCCGGCATTGCGGGTCTCGTTGAGAAGGCATCTGCCCTCAGCTCCTTGCGATAGACAAACCGGATGACCACGACACAAACAACGAGCCCGGCCAGCGCAACGGGGAAGAGGGCCGCCGAAAAAGAAAGATAGGGAATTTTCGAATAGATACCGATAAGCATGTTCTGCGGGTTTCCGGTGATCGTCATGACGCTGCCGATATTGGACGACGTCGCAAGCGCGAGCAAATACGGCATGGGATGGACCCCCAGTTGTATGGCAACTTCAAGGATGATCGGAGTGTACAACAGGCAGATCGTATCATTCACAAACAGGGCCGAGAGCAGGCCGGATGAGATTACCACGAAGATAAGGAACTGGAGCGGCGTACGCGAGAGCGAGAGAATTTTATCCGCCATAAGCTCGAAAAACCCGGCGGCCCTGAGGTAGACCGTGATGATCATCATTCCGAGGAGGAGCAGCAGCGTGTGCATGTCGATTGCCGCGAAGGCCTCGTCCAGGGTCAGCACGCCCGCCGCGACCATCAGGACCGCGCCAACGAGCGCGCCCGCGGGCCGGTCTATATGCACGCGCGGGATCTGTCTGAGACCGATAAAAATATACGTGATGAGGAAAATGACGAGTGCAGGGATCATGAGACTACTTTACCACGACGGGGCGGGTAAATTCAAGCCTCTGCATGAGGCCGAACAAAGCGGGGGTGTCTCTTTCGCCCGGACTCAGTGCGTTCCTTCGGCGCCGCTTCTGAGCAGATTAAACAGGTGGCTCAGCATCTCTTTTCTTTTGTCTCCGAGGAGCCTTTCGTGGTCGTCTTTGTGAACGATTTCCTCGGTTTTTTTTATGGAAAACCGATATGCGGAAATGAGCGCAATAAGCTCCTGCTGGATCTTGCCGAGGGCGTCTCTGTGCTCTTCGAAGCGCTCGCCCTTCTTTTCCTCGACGTGCCGGATGAGCGCATCGAGCCCGGTTGCGAACTTGTCCGCGTGATCGTGGATCTGCTCGTACACGAGTGTGACGGAGTAGATATCCTCGAGCACGACCTGCGACAGCTGTTTTGAAAGCGCGGAAAAGTCGTCCTTCAGTTTTTCCGCATACTCGCGGGACACCGGGCCGAGCTGCATGTGGTCACGGATCTCGTCCTTGAATTGTTTTTTCAGGTCCTCAATGAGCTCGTGCTCTTTTTCCTTGCCGAGTTGCAGATTGACCAGCAGGGAGATCGACGACTCGCAGAGCTTTTCTATCCTGACGAGATTTTCCCGCACGTAGAGCGCGATGTTTTTCAGCTCCTTGGTCAGGGCCAGGCGTTCCTTTTCGAGCGCCTCAAGGGCCTCGGTCCGCTGGTCTACCATGGCCTGGAGCCTGACGATCTTGGGTTTGTCGAGTGTTTTACGCGGGCTTAAGCTGTTGATCTCTTCCTGGGCTGCCTTGATAAAGGAGCGGGGTTTCTTGAAGTCCAGCGCGCAAAGCTTGCTGCAATGGAAGAGGTAGTGTTCGACGGCAAGCTTAAGCGCGGATTTAAAGAAATGGGAGTGCGCAAATACCCCAAGGAGTTTTTGTTCGTTGAAATCGAACTCCGCTATGCCCCGAGGGCTATTGGACTCAAAATCGTCAACCGCCTGCAGGTCACGCACATAGCTTGCCAGGCCGTCGCGGAACTTTTCACTTCCCTGGTCTTTGCCGGGGCCTTCCAGGAACCGTTGCAACGCTTCCTGGGTCGGTTGCAGGTCTTCATTTGCCTGAAAGCGTAATCCGAATATCGCACCATCCGTCATAAGGTCGCATCCCGTCTTTGCACTTACTCTGCTCCTGTTCCCTCAAGTATACTATCTTTTGTGAGAAAGGGGCAGGGAACGCGTCACCTTTTAGACGCCGGTTTTTTCACGGCTCGCAGGGGGCGACGAGAGTTTCGACGCCCCCTTTTTGGCGTGCCGAGCTACTTGTTTTCGCGCTGCTCCATTTTTGCCTTGAGCAGTTCTCCCAGCGACCCCATGTTCTTGGGCTCAGTCGAGACCTGCTGTTTGTATTCGTTCACGGTTGCGGCTTCTTCCGCCTCCGCGCGGCTTACCTCAGCAAGGGCGAGCGAGAGCTTTTTCTTCTCCCGGTCAACTGCCTCGATCTGCACCTCGACAGTCTGCCCTTCCTTCACAATCTCTTTCGGATGAGCGATTCGTTTGCCCGCGCCAAGCTTTGAAATATGAATGAGCCCGTCCACTCCTCCACCGAGGGAAACAAAAGCGCCGAAGGGGGCAAGATGGGACACCGTTCCGGTGTGAAAAGAGCCCACTGCGTATGTTTCCGCTACGTGTTCCCACGGGTCGGGCAAATTGTCCTTCAGGCTGAAGGATACCCGGTCTTTGTCCCAGTCAATGGACTTTACGATGACCTCAACTTCCTGACCGACGGAGAGAATGTCGCTGACTCTTTCCGTCCTGCTCCATGCAATCTCGGAAATAGGAAGCAAGCCCTCCACGCCTCCGATATTTACAAAAGCGCCGAACTTCTGGAGTGAGGTCACGGTGCCCTTGACTTTCATGCCTTCTTTCAGCGTGGACTTTAATTCCTGCTTTTTTACCTGCCGCTCCTCATCGAGAACGGCCCTGCGGGAGAGCACGATGTTTTTCTCCGTGTACTCGATAATTTTGAAGCTGTGGGACTTGCCGATATAGTCGGCCTGGTTCTCCTCGCGCCGGATCCCTGATTGGGAAAAGGGGCAGAAAGCGCGAATGCTGCCCGCAATCCTTATCTCGAACCCGCCCTTAATTTCTTTTACAAACTGGCCTTCGACCGGAACGCGGTTTTTCCAGGCGTCTTCGAGCTGGGAATGTCCCGCTGGACCGGCGCCGACGCGGGTAGTAAAGTGCATCTCGCTATTTTTCGAGGACACGTACGAGGCGCGAACGGTATCGCCCTCTTTGACGGTGAGGACGCCCTCCGCATTGACGAGCTCCTTCTTGTCGAGAAAGCCCTCGCCTTTGCCGCCGAGGTCGAGAAAGATCCATTCCGGCGTGATCTTGACGATCATAGCTTCTACCATCTGACCGGGAGAAAGTCTTCCGCCGCGTTTGGTCAGGCTCTGTTCGAGCATGTCAGCGAAATTCTCCTCGTTGTTATCGGGTGTGCTGGTTGGTTGATTGTTGTCCATATCGTTCCTTCCTTGAGAAAATTGCAAATTACAAATCTTCAAATAGTATCCAAACTCAAAATCGCAATTGCCGGAATGCCGGGAAATTTCGTTTTTGGCGCCTGGGTCGTATTTGTTATTTGGCGTTTGAGATTTTACGGCTGCTTTTTTTCGTAGATCCCATCAAATCATACTCCAGTGCATCCGTGATCACGACGTCCACGAAGTCGCCCGGTCCCGCATCAGTCTCGGAGAGATACACAACGCCGTCGATCTCCGGCGCCTGTGTGGAAAGTCTCCCGATGAGGGCCATGTCTTCCATGCCGTCAACCAGCACGGCGCGGGTCGCGCCGATCAACGCCCTGTTTTTCTTGAGCGATATTTTGGACTGCGCCTTCATGATCCGATCGAGGCGGTCCGCGGCACGCTCAGCCGGGACCCGGGGTTTCAGCTCATGGGCCGGGGTACCTTCTTCGGGTGAATAGGCAAAGACGCCGAGATGCTCGAATTCCGCCTCTTTTACGTACGCGAGGAGGCGCTTGAACGCGGCTTCGGTCTCTCCCGGGAACCCGACGATGAGCGACGTCCGGAGCGCTATGCCGGGGACCCGTTTCCGAAGTTGTTCGATCGTCCCGCGAATGTCCTCGGACGTACCTCTCCGGTTCATTGCCTTGAGCACGGTGTCGTCGAAATGCTGGATCGGGATGTCGAGATAGTTACAGATTTTTTCCTCTTCGGCCATCACCGTCATCAGCGCTTTGCTGATGCGGCCCGGATAGGCGTACATCAGACGCACCCATTTGACGCCCTTGACCCGCGTCAAGGACTTCAGCAGTTTTGGTAGATCGTCTTCGCCGTCCTGGTATCCGGTCGAGTCCTGAGCGAGAAGAATGAGCTCTTTTGCCCCTTCGTCCGCGAGCGCGCGCGCCTCATCGAGGATCGAGGCCGAGGGCCGACTCGAGAAATTGCCCCGGATGATCGGGATGGCGCAGTACGAGCAGCGGTTGTTGCACCCTTCGGCGATCTTGAGGTAGCGATAGTGACGCGGGGTCGTGCTCATTCTCGGCAGGCCGTAGACCATCGCGGGAGACGAAACCTCGGGCACCTGACCATCTCCGGCAAGCATTGTTCCGCAGATCTCGGAGATCCGGCTTATATCCGCTGTTCCGATCACGGCATCGGCTTCGGGAAGCTCCCGCAAGAGTTCGCCTTTGTATCGTTGCGCGAGACAGCCTGCTATGATGAGCTTCGAGCATTTGCCCTGCTTCTTCATCTTCGCCGCTTCGAGGATCGCCTCGATGGATTCTTCCTTGGCGGACTCGATGAAACCGCAGGTATTCACCACAATCACATCGGCCTCGGTCTGTTCAGCTGTTATCTCGAATCCCGAGCCCGCGAGAACGCCGAGCATTTGTTCCGCATCAACCTGGTTTTTGGGGCAACCCAGGCTGATCATGCCTATTTTATATGATTTCTTGGTCACGGATTATCAACTGAACGGACAACATGGCACCGACACTATACCACTCGGATTGGGCGGCTGGCAAGAGGGAATCGTCTAAAATCCTCCGGACAAGGCCAGGAAACCGGCCATCTTTTCGTTCGTTTCGCGCAAGCGCTTTGAAAGCGTCCGGGTAAAGGTCCAGAGGAGCTTGTACCCCAGCTCACGGTCCGCGATCAATACCTTGTCCAGGTCCGTTTTGTTGATGGCAAGGACTTCAATGTCCGTATGCGCGATGGCGTGAGCGGAGCGCGGAAAATTATCGATCAAGGCCATCTCGCCGAAGTAGTCACCGGTTTTGAGCACGGCGAGCGCTTCTTCGCCTATGTTCGGAATAAATTTGCTGATGCGGACCTCTCCCCGGGTGATGATATAACACCGGTTGCCGGGATCACCCTCGAAGAACATGATCGTGTCTTTCGAATGTTTCTCCAGAATGCAAATTTGCCGTATTTCGTCTAATTCATCCTCGGTCAGGTTTTCGAACAGGGGGATTTTTTTCAGCAGTTCCAACATAACCGCCTCCGCTACATGCGCCTCGGGTCCATCTCGAACGCGTTCTGAATCAGTTCTATTTCCCGCTCCGTTACGGAGCTGATTGCCACAATATCGAACCGGCACGGCACCTGGTGGAGCTTCTTGTATTTAATGTAGCCGAGCGCGGTTTTAATCATGCGGAGCTGCTTCCGGGGACCGACGGCCAGTTCCGGCGCGCCGAAGGCATCGCTCGTCCTGGTCTTGACTTCCACGAACACAACCGTTCCCTCATGCAGCGCGATGAGATCTATCTCCCCGTGTGGGGTCCGATAGTTCCGCTCAAGGATTCTGTAGCCCCGCTTGGCAAGAAAGTGCGCCGCGCGGTCCTCGCCCGCCTGGCCGAGCAGCTTTTTCAGAAGGCTCACCGCCGGTCCCCTTTGACCAGGGCCGCGACCGGGCCGAAACTCCGCCGATGTGCTTCGCACGGACCGTGCTTTTGCAGCAGCAGAAGATGTTCCTTCGTCCCATATCCCTTATGTTTATGAAAATTATAGCAAGGGAATTGTTCGTGCAGGCGCAGCATTATCCGGTCCCGCGTCACCTTGGCAAGGATAGAGGCAGCCGCTATGCTATGGCTGCGGCAGTCGCCCTTGATGAGCGGTTTCTGGGGGAGGGGAACGCCCGGAAGCGTGATCGCATCAAGAAGCAGGTAATCCGGACGCGGGTTTAAGGCTGCAAGCGCCCGCTGCATGGCGATGATCGTGGCCTGGTAGATGTTGACTTCTTCGATGGTGCGCTCGTCCGCGATGCCGATGCCGAAGCAGACCGCTTGCGCGCGTATGAGCTCAAAAAGTCTCTCCCGCTCCCGCTCCGGCACCTGCTTGGAATCGGTCAGTCCCGGGATCAGGAGACCGTCGGGAAGCGCCACGGCGGCCGCGACGAGCGGACCTGCCAGCGGACCGCGGCCGGCTTCGTCGAGTCCCGCGACGCACGCGTAACCGTCGCGGCGCGCGCATCCCTCGAAATAAAGGGGATCGCACGCCGGCTCGCCGCCGAACAAGTCATCGGTTTGCCCGGTAGGTTGATCCCGTAATCGCGGCCGTCCACGGGGCATAGAGACCCCTCTCGAAGGTAATCCGAATTTCTAAACACGAAATCCTAAACAGCTACGGTTTCCACTATCCGTTCCGGTTTAGGATTTCGATATTCGTGCTTCGAAGTTGTATCTATTTCTGTTCAGCAGCAGCTTCCGGCCGGGTCGCGCCGACGGTTGATGCCAAAACGCGATCCTTTTCCTTGATCCGGGCGGCTTTCCCGCGGAGTTCGCGAAGGAAATAAAGCTTGGCCCGGCGGACCTTCCCTTGCTTGGCGATCTCTATCTTGTCGATCATGGGCGAGTGGACCGGGAAAAGCCGTTCTACGCCGACGCCATAAGACAGCTTCCTGACCCGGAGGAGCTCTCGCGCTCCGCTGCCCTGACGGCCGATCAGCACACCTTCGAAGACCTGGATTCTTTCCTTGTCGCCCTCGACAACCTTCGCATGAACGCGGATCGTGTCGCCCACGCGGAAGTTAGGAATCCCGTCCTTAACCTGCGCTTTTTCCAACGATTGAATGATGTTCATTACAAACCTCCTCTAAAAACGATTTCCAAATTCCAAATCACAAATACCAAATAATATCCAAACATAAAATTCCAATTTCCAGAGGGTCTGGAGCTTGCTTTTGGGCTATTGGAATTTATTTGTATCTTGGTGCTTGATTATTGGCGCTTATCGATTTCTTTCTTCAGTTCTTCTACGACAGCTCTGTCTAAATCGTCTAAATCAGCCGCCGCAAGAAGGTCCGGTCTTTTTACGAGCGTGGCCCGGAGCGATTCGCGCCGCCGCCATTTCTCTATTTCCGCGTGGTTGCCCGAGAGCAGGACCTCGGGGACCTTCATGCCCCGGTACTCAGCAGGCCGCGTATAGTGCGGATGGTCGAGCAGTCCGTCACCGAAGGAATCCCGGTATGCCGATTCTTCGTCGCCCAGGACCCCGGGCACCAGCCGTGTTGCGGCGTCTATCACCACGAGCGCCGCAAGCTCGCCGCCGGTCAGCACATAATCGCCGACCGAGAGTTCCTCGTCCACGAGCGTCTGGACTACCCGCTCATCGATCGCTTCGTAGTGGCCGCAGAACAGAACGATTCTCCTCGTTTCCTCGGAGAGCCGCTCCGCCTGTTGTTGATTGAATACCCTGCCCTGGGGTGAAAGCAGAATGGTCAAAAATGTTTCACCGGGATATTCCGCCTTCATCGCCTCGAAGGCATTGAAGATCGGCCCGGGCTTCAGCACCATTCCCGCGCTGCCGCCGTAGGGGCTGTCGTCGGCGGTCTTGTGCTTGTCCTCGGTGTAGTCCCGGATGTTCCGGAGCGTTACGCTGAGGAGCCCTTTGTCCCTGCCCCGTTTGAGGATGCTCTCGTTCAGCGGTCCCGCAAGGATCGCCGGGAAAAGCGTGAGCACCTCGAAGTTCAGTCTTCGCATGGCAGGAACCGGCCCCGGTATCATTCCATCAGGCCGCTCAGGAGGTGGATCACCATCCGTTTTGCAGCCGTGTCGATCTTTTTTATCACCTCACGCGTCGCCGGAATATAAACTTCCTCGCGTCCGCGTTTCATGACATAGACGTCGTTGCTGCCCGTCTCGAAGATGTCCGTGAGCACCCCGAGTTTGTCGCCCGCTTCGGAAAAGATCTCCATGCCGATGAGCTCGAACTGGTAGTACCTGCCTTCCGGCAACGGCATGGCCTCTTCCCGGGGGACCTTGACAAACCAGCCGTTGAGCGTCTTGGCCTTCTCCGGCGAATCGAATCCGCTGAAAAGAAGGTATGGCTTGCCTCCGGCATAGCGGACCGATTTTACCTCGGCGGCAAGCTCTTTTCCCGTGGGTGAAACCAGAGAGACGCGGCGGAGGTCTTTAAACCGCTCCGGGAAGTCCGTCATAGGCTCGATTTTCATCTCGCCTTTGAGGCCAAAAGGCTTGACCGCCTTGCCGATGGTAATGAGCATAGGCCCAGTGGCGCTCCCGTGGCTTATTTCGCCGTCCGCATCGGAGGGCTTACTTCGCTTCCGCGTATTGCTTCATGACGCCGACCCTGGACAACAGGGTCTTTACCGTATCGGACGGGAGGGCGCCTTTTTTGAGCCAGCCGAGCGTTTTTTCCTGGTCGATCTTGATTTCCGCGGGCTTCTTGAGCGGATCATATGTGCCGACCATCTCGATGAAACGGCCGTCTCTCGGCGACCGGGAATCCGCAACCACCAGGCGGTAGTACGGCTTCTTGTGGGTCCCCATTCGTTTGAGTCTGATTTTTACCGACATGTGTTCACCTCTTTCATTAACGTCAATTACGAAATTCTAATATCTAAACTCTAAACAAATTCACCATTCAATATTTGTGTTGATATTTCGTACATTCGTGCTTGCTTAGGGCTTAGATATTTGTGCTTCGTGCGTTGTTACCTGAAGCCACCGAGCATTTTTGCCATCCCGCCCATTTTGCCGTTTGACATGGACTTCATCATCTTGCGCATTTCCGCGAACTGCTTTAAGAGCCTGTTCACGTCCTGCACCCGGGTGCCGCTTCCTTTGGCGATGCGGGCCCTGCGGCTCCCGTTGATGATCATGTAATCCGTCCGCTCTTTCGGCGTCATGGAGCTGATGATCGCGTCCACCTTCGTCAGCTCGTTCTCGTCCACCTGCGCATCCGCGAGCTTGGCTTTGTTCAGACCGGGGATCATGCCCATGATGTTCCCGAGCCCACCGAGTTTTTTTACCTGTTTGAGCTGGCTGCGAAAATCTTCCAGGTCGAAGGAGTTTTTCTTCAGTTTTTTCGCCAGCGTCAGCGCTTCTTCGTGTGAAACCGTCTCCTGCGCCTTCTCGATCAGCGACAGGACGTCGCCCATGCCGAGGATGCGCGAGGCCATGCGGTCCGGATGGAACGGCTCGAACGCATCGAGCTTTTCACCCAGGCCGACAAATTTGAGCGGCTTGCCGGTCACGGCCCTGACCGAGAGCGCCGCTCCGCCCCGTGCGTCGCCGTCGAGCTTGGTCAGCACCACGCCGTCGAATCCGACGGAAGAGTTGAACTTCTCCGCGATATTCACGGCTTCCTGCCCGGTCATGGCGTCGGCCACGAACAGGACCTCGTGCGGCTTGACCCCGGCTTTGATCTGCCGGAGTTCGTCCATGAGCGGCTCGTCGATCTGGAGCCTGCCCGCGGTATCGAGGACCACGACCTCGAACAACGAGGAAGCAGCGTGCTTCACGGCGGCTTTGCAGATAGCGACCGGGTCTGTCAGGTCAGAGGCATAGGCGTCTACGCCGATCTGCTTTGCCAGCGTAACCAGCTGCTGGATTGCCGCCGGTCTGCGGGTGTCAGCCGGTACCAGAAGGACCCTTCGCCCGTCCTTCTTGAAGTGTTTCGCCAGTTTTCCCGCAGTCGTCGTTTTACCGGAGCCCTGCAGGCCGATCATCATAATGACGGTCGGCGGGTTTGGGGCCAGGTGAAGCTTTGCCTGGGTCCCGCCGAGAAGCGCGGCAAGCTCGCCGTGGACGACCTTGATGACCTGCTGACCCGGGGTGAGGCTCGCAAGGATATCCTGTCCTACTGCGCGCTCCTGGACCCGGGTTATAAAGTCCTTGACAACCTTGAAGTTTACATCGGCCTCAAGAAGCGCAAGGCGCACCTCGCGAAGGGCCTCTTTGACGTCGTCCTCCTTGAGGACGCCCCTGCCGCGAAGTTTCTTAAAAACCGCCTCTAATTTACCCGTCAGGGAGTCAAACATGAAATGCACCCACTTGGCAAAGAATAGTAAATATATAAAAAAAGTTCAACATTGTCAAGGATTTTTTGCCGTTCCGCTCGCTTTTCCGGCTGGTTATTGTTTTTTTGGATGAAAGAGAACGATCCCAATGCGTTGAACTCGTCGCCAGAAGGCCGTTCCCGCTCCTTCCCCGAAATAACGATTTATCTTGTTTTCTCAGTCAAGAGAAGGCATAATCGCAAGATAGGCGTTTCCCGCACGCGGACTTTTTCCCAGGAGGAGACCATGAAGAATACGGCCCGAAACTTGATTTTGCTTCTTCTCTTTCTTGTACTATCATCAGGGTTTTCTTTAGCGGCGTCCGAGCACACTGGGCATCATCCACTCTCTTCCGGACCGTCAACAAGCGTTGCGCTAAATCCCCTCATTGAGGAAATGACGACCCTTGACGCCGCGTTTCGCGATATTGTATCCGCGGTCGCCCTTGGGGACAGCGAAAGGGTGCGTAAGGCGCTTGAGGGTATACACGGCGCTAAGGAAAAAACCAACGCCGGAATCCATGAGGGGACTGTGACGCTTCCAAAAAATACGGCCCGCATGAAGGAGTTTGTCGAGCTGGACCGCAAGTTTCACGACAAGCTTGAGGCCCTCGACCGCGCCGCGCGGCACAACAACCTGAGGGAAATGCAGAGAATTACGAACCAGCTTTTAGGCGGATGCGTACAGTGCCATCAGACGTTCAGGAAATGACGGCGCTCCTGAATTCTCCGGAGCAAGGCCGTCGAGAATGCGTTAAAAAAAGCGGTAGGACGGTAGCAACCACAGATGAACACAGATGAAAAGCCATAGCAGTAATTTAGTTCATTTATATTTTTGAATTATCAGCGTTTATCTGCGTTCATCTGTGGTTAACTGTTTTTTAGGCTGACAATTGTTTACTATGGACTCTAAAACGCTATTCCTGCTCCGCTTTCCAAATTTTAATATCGTTGATAGTCGCATAGTTGCCTGCATTGGTCATAAACCCGATTGCTCCCCGTTCCAGCTGCTCCTCCTCAAGGCCGATAAGAAAAGCTTCATTAATATAGAAGTCGAACTTTGAGTCATAGGCTACGATCTTGAATGTGTTCGCGGCAGCGCCACGATTAAGATGCGGCGTGGTCGAGATCGGCACGAGGGGGAATAACTTGCCGTTTTTAGATATTTCAATAAGATATTGACCGTCGTTATTCAGAAACAGCGCATACCGGTTGCCGGGGTATTTCCCATCCGCCCTGAAAAGAATGCCGATCCTGTTATACTTGCTTGTGGTCTTCTGAAATTCAATTGTTCCTTCAACGATACTGTTGTCCAGCCCGTCAAAGGGCGCTGAATAGAAACAGTAAGCATATCCGGATTTTCTCAGTGTAGCATTTACCTGCAATTTGCCGTCTTTGTAGGAGTCCCCGCTATTGCCCATGACCGACAGGTACTGTTTCTTTTTCATGTCGTCGTCCAGCACCAGCGGGCCTTTTTTGACGTTTTTCAGGAGCGGAACGCTCGATATCAACGGTTCCTTTTTAGGGACCGGGTCGGGTGACACGATGTAATCCTTCATAAACGACGATACCCCGCTCTCCATTCGCCTCGTCCTTGCTTTGGACCATGC
>JBGPUS010000008.1:0-24439 GCA_041491325.1 Nitrospirota bacterium
GATCCAGGCCATTACGATTTTTCCGGCAATGCCCCAGCGCACGGCTGAAAGCCGCCTGGTCGCTCCGACGCCGAGGATCGCGGCGGAGACTACGTGCGTCGTGCTGACGGGCAGGCCGAAGTGGCTTGCCGAGACAATGATGGCAGTAGCGGATGTTTCAGCGGCGAACCCGTGGATTGGTTCAAGTTTCAGCATCTTGACGCCGAGGGTCTTAATGATCTTCCACCCGCCGAAAAGCGTTCCAAAGCCCATGGCAAGGGCGCAGATCAGGATGACCCATGTCGGGACCGTGAGGGAAGTTATGACACCGCCGCTCATGAGCGCCATGGTGATGATGCCCATGGCTTTCTGCGCGTCGTTGGAACCGTGTCCGAAGGCCATAAAGGCCGACGACGCAATTTGCAAACGCCCGAAGTACTTGGCGATGATCGCGGGCGAGAGACGGCCGAAGAGATACAGGATCAGCTTCATGAAAACATATCCGATCATGAGGCCGAGAACGGGAGAGACAAGGAGCGACATGAGGATTTTCGTAATGCCTCCGCCGTTCAGGATCCCGGCGCCCCCGTAAGCCATGGAGGCCCCCGCAATCCCGCCGAAGAGCGCATGCGAGGAGCTGACGGGAAGCCCCATCAGGATCGTAATGATGTTCCATATGATGGCGGAGAGCAGCGCGGATATGATGACGAGGTCAGTGACGGCCTTGGGGTCCACGATCCCGCTGCCCACGGTCTTAGCGACTGCGGTGCTGAAGAACGCGCCGATAATATTCATGGCTGCGGCAAGCGCTACGGCGGTGAGGGGCGCGAGGACCTTGGTCGATACCACGGTAGCGATGGCGTTCGCGCAGTCGTGCCACCCGTTTGCGATATCGAAGAACACCGCGAGAATGATGATCAGGATCAGGATTTCATGCATATTTTACGACAATGCCTTCGAGGATGTTGGCGATATCTTCAGCCCGGTCCGAGGCGTCTTCAAGAAGTTGGTAGATATCTTTCCACTTAATGATGTAAATGGGGTCGTTTTGGCTGCTCAGGAGTCTGCCGAGCGCGTCCCGGTATTTGCGGTCGATCCGGTTTTCAAGACGGTTGATATCGATGCAGTGCTCCTGAACCCGGGCATACTGCTTCGCGCGAAGCTCCCGGAGGGCCTTCTTAAGGATATCCACCGTCATCTGCAAATCTTCGGCAATGGTAATGGACTCGGGCGTCGGTTTTTCGATCTGGTAGACGAGCATCCTGTCCGCGGCGGCCCAGATCAGGTCTATAACGTCGTCGATCCGCGAGGCCAATGCGTGAATGTCTTCGCGGTCTATCGGCGTCAGGAAGGTTCGATTCAAGTCCTTCATGATATCGTGGGTAAGCATATCACCTTCCTGCTCGAACTCGTAGATGGCTTTTACCTTCTTTTCAAAGTTCTCGAAGTTTTTCAGCATGTCGACGAGCACGTTGGCTCCCCGAGAAACATTCTCGAGCGCCCGGTCGAACATTTCAAAGAAGTCTATTTTTTTGGGAAATAAGGCCATGGCTTGATTATACGCTCCTTATCGAAATAGCGCGAACGAGGAAAGACCGCGACAGCGGATGAATTCCATGATGTATTTTGCGGGCTAAGGATAGCACAAGCCGGCATTTTTTTCAACTGTTTACTTCGGGTAAAGGAACAATTGCAAGATGGCGCGAAACAACGTGCGGCCTTCCGGAGAAGAGTGCCCGCGAAAAAAATATCCGGCGGTGAAAGAATCCCCGCCGGATATTCGATTTATCCCGGTGTCGTTCGTTTCCCGGCGAGAGAGCCATCCCTCGGCGCCATGAAAATGAGCGATACGAATGAATACATCACCTCTTCCGAGGCTTACGCAAGCTTCGTTTCTTTAAAGCATTTGTCGCAAAGCCACATCATGCCGCGGACTTTGCCGGTCGTGGTCATCATCTTTGCCGCCTGCATGGGCTTACCGCAGCACTGGGGCACATTCAGGTTGATTATTGCTTTTTTTGTAGCCGCTTTCGCGGTTTTGCTCATTTCGGCCATTTCAGTTTACCTCCGGGTTCAAACGGGCTCAAAGTACAAACCCGTGCATTTTAACCATATATTGGGAAATGTCAAGAATATTTTGCAACTTTCCCCGGAATTTGGCAGTGTCTGTAAAACCGCTGCACTATCGCGCGCGGGCAATTCTCTTGTCTCACTTTAGGATATCATCCTAAGAGCGCCTCGCCCCGGACAGGCAAAAGCACGCTGCCTCAGCGGCATAGGATGGGGAAGACGTGCCTCGCCAGGGCCTTGACATTCCTTCCGGCTTTGCTATGCTTAGGCAGAGTCACCGTAAGTGACGTTACGCTACAACCCCACCGGATCGACGAGTTTGGAGTTTAAGTTCCGTTATTCCTTAATAATAGGTGTTACATTTATGGCCAAAAACATGATGGTGCGGCAAGTGCTCGCCGCGCTTCCGCATTAAAAATTCGAACGCGGTGGTGAAACTATGAACATGCATGACGAGCAGTATGAAGAAGAAACTCCTGAAAAAATCGTCGAAAAACTCAGACTGACTTTCAAGGATGAGTCTTACGAACTCCTTGCCGAACTTGAGGCAGCCCTTCTTGAACTCGAGAAGGCCCCCCAGGACCAGGAGCTTATCGGCAGAGTCTTCAGGGCCATGCACACGATCAAGGGTTCGAGCGCCGCCTGTGAACTTCCAGACGTAGTTGCGTTTACCCACGAGCTTGAGACCTTTTTTGATCTCGTGCGAAAAAAGAAATTATCAGTCACCAAAGGGGTAATCGACCTCACCCTCTCTGCCCGGGACCAGATCCACTCCCTGTTTGATTCGTACTATATCGGCGGGACCGTTGATCACGCAAAGGGGCAGGCGATCATCGGGTCTTTCAAAGCTCTCATCTCCAGCGCCGGAAACAATGACACTGAAACGCCAAAGACAACCCTCGTCGGGGAAGAGAAAAAAACGGGCGAAGATACGGAATACAAGAAACTGGGTGAGATTCTGGTTGAGCGGGGCGTCATAAATCCCGAAGATATCGATTGGGTCCTCTCCTCCCAGAAACGCTTTGGAGAGATCCTCGTAGAAGCCGGCTTGGGTTCTTCCGACAAAATAGAGGCGGCCCTGGTTGAGCAGCAAAAAGCGCGCGAGCTGCAGAAAGAACGCCAGAAAGCCGAAGACTCGTCAAGCATCCGCGTGTCCACCGATAAGCTCGACAGCCTCGTGGACGTGGTGGGCGAACTTGTTTCGGTCCAGGCCCGTCTCAGCCAAACCGCCCTGTCCCACAGCATACCGGAGCTCCAATCCATAGCAGAACAGGTGGAACGGCTCACGGCGAATCTCCACGACAAAACCATGGACATGCGCATGCTGCCCATCGGCACCACCTTCAGTAAATTTAAACGCGTGGTGCGTGATCTTTCCCAGGAACTGGGCAAGGAAATCGAACTCACAACCGAGGGCGCCGAGACCGGACTCGACAAAACGGTGATAGAGCGGTTAAGCGATCCGCTCGTTCATCTCATTAGAAACAGCATCGACCACGGCATCGAGCAGCCTGAGGTCCGGGAGGCCGCCGGGAAACCCCGCCAAGGCACGGTACGCCTCTCCGGGGCCCATTCCGGCGCCTATGTTCTGGTGCAAATTGCGGATGACGGGGCCGGGATCGACCGTGAAGCCGTGCGGGCCAAGGCCGTGGAAAAAGGACTCCTCCAACCGAACGATACACCCACGGACCGGGAACTCCTCTCCCTCATTTTCACGCCTGGGTTCTCGACGGCAACAAGCGTGACGGATGTGTCGGGCCGCGGAGTGGGGCTGGACGTGGTAAAGAAAACCATTGACTCCCTCCGGGGCTCGGTAGAGCTTAGCAGCAATAAGGGCCTTGGTACGACCATTACGCTCAGAATCCCGTTGACGCTCGCCATTATCGATGGTCTCCTCGTAAAAATTCAGGAGCGTTTTTTCGTACTGCCCTTGTCCTACGTGAAAGAGTGCGTGGAGCTGACCGCTTTGGACAAGAAAAGCGCGAACGGTCGGCACCTCGCGAATGTGCGGGGAGAACTCGTGCCCTATATCCAACTAAGGGAACAGTTTTTGATGGAAGGTGAGCCGCCGGCCATTGAGCAAGTCGTCATCGCCGAGACGGACGAAGGCCGCGTGGGCTTTGTCGTAGACACGGTGCTCGGCGGTCATCAAACCGTGATCAAGAACCTCGGGACCGTTTACAAGGACGTTGAGGGCATCTCAGGCGCAACGATCCTCGGCGACGGGGCCGTAGCGCTGATCATCGATATTCCGAAACTCGTGCGCATGGTAGAACACGGTGAAGCGCAACTGACCAGGTCGAATTATGCGTTCCTGGCGCAAAAAAAGACCGGCTATCATGAAGGCGGACGGAATATGAGCAGCGTCGCCTGACTTGTTTGCAGGCACGACGAAGATAAAGAGCCGCTTGGTGTTCGGCGGAGCAACTGATAGTGTTAAACTGTTCCCTACTTTAGGGTATCATAAGGCCTTGCCCTTCCGACGTATGTTTTTTTTCGAACAGACGTTTCGATCTTCTCTGCGTTCAGCTGCGCACATCTGCAGCCACTGCCGTTTGAAGGACTATCCTCCTTAGCGGTCGGCAGGGAGGCATCTGCCTGCCGCCTGGGCCGGCCGAAGAGGCCTCAATCATTTAAAATAAAATTGACGGCGCCGCCTGAAGGAATTATAGTGTGTCTTCGATCGAATCGGCCCTCCGCGCGATCCGGAATTCATCTTGCACAAAAGCCCCGGAAGTTTTCACCGGGAATCATTTTTGAGCGCAACGGCTGAAATGAATATGACCGAGAAACAGCTCTATACCGAGCCCGTAAAGGGCATGTCGCAGAAAGAGTTCGAGCAGCTGAGCGAATTCATCAGGTCTCACAGCGGCATCAAGATGCCCGAGGCGAAAAAAACCATGCTGGAGTCGCGGCTCCAGAAGCGGCTTCGCACGTTGAAGCTGTCGTCGTTCCGGGAATATTGCAATCTCCTGTTTAAATCGCCCGACGGCGCGAGCGAAATCATCCTTATGATCGACGCCGTAACCACGAACAAGACCGATTTTTTCCGCGAACCGGTCCACTTTGACTTTCTCACCAACACCGTGCTGCCTGAATTCATCGGCGATTGCGACCGGCAGGGCGCAAGAAAATTTTCGGTCTGGAGCGCGGGCTGTTCCACCGGAGAAGAGCCGTATACGCTCGCTATCGTGCTCGGAGAATTTGCCGCCCGCTGCCGCGGTTTTCAGTTTTCAATCACCGCCACCGACATATCCACGAGGGTCCTCGAAAAGGCGCTGCTCGGGATCTACGACCGCGACCAGGTGGCGACGGTCCCGTCTGACCTCCTGCAGAAGTACTTCATGCGGAGCAAGGATAGAAACAAGGAGACCGTGCGGATCGCACCCGAAGTGAGGGCGCTGGTGCAGTTCCAGCGTCTGAACCTCATGGATGAGCACTATACGCTCCCCGAGGGAGCGGCTGACGCGATTTTTTGCCGCAACGTCATCATTTATTTTGAGCGGGAGACGCAGTACCGGCTCCTGGGCCGTTTTTGCCGGTACCTGAAAACAGGCGGGTACCTCTTTCTGGGACACTCCGAAACAGTGCATGGTTTCGACCTTCCGCTCGTCCGGATAGCGTCGACGATTTACAGGAAAATTTCATGAACGATATGCAGGAAAAGCCCCCCATCGTATATCTCAAGCCGGGCGAGGTGCATGTCTCCAGCCGCCCTGAAATCGTAGTCACCGTCCTGGGGTCCTGTCTTTCCATTACGATGTTCAATCGCCGCCTGAAAGTGGGAGGCATTTGCCATGTGCTGCTGCCTCGCTACAGCGGTCTGGACGCCTGCGACGGCGACAGCAAGGAGGGCTTCAAGTACGTCGATTGTTCCATAAGGCAGATGATGGCCTTGTTTGATCGGCGCAACGTCCCGAGAAATGACACTGAAGTTAAGTGTTTCGGCGGAGCGGACATGTTCACAAAAAAAAACCCGGGCGTCATTTCCATCGGCAGGCAGAATATCGAAATGGCGGAGAAGATCCTCCTGAGCGAGGGCCTTACCCTTAAAGCCAAGGACGTGGGAGGGACCGGCGGCCGTAAGATCCTTTTTTACACCGGAACAGGCGAAGTTCTGTTAAAGCGCCTGAGCGTTGTAAACGACCCCGACGTTCTCTGGCAGGAAATAATGAAGAACGACTGACGTTCTTCGAATATCGCAAAGAGAAAGGCTGGCATGACTAAAAAAATCCGCGTCCTCATCGTTGACGACTCCGCGGTCGTGCGGCAGACTCTTGTTGAGGTCCTCAAGTCGGACCACGACATCCAGGTCATGGGCACGGCCTCGGACCCCTACATCGCCGTGGAAAAAATGAGACGGGAAACTCCCGATGTCATCACGTTGGATGTGGAAATGCCGCGCATGGACGGCATCACGTTTCTGCGGAAAATCATGGCGCAGCACCCCATTCCCGTGGTAATCTGCTCGGGCCTTACGGAAGCCGGTTCGGAAACGGCGCTCAAGGCGCTTGAGTACGGCGCGGTGGAGATCATTCAGAAACCGCGGCTCGGAACCAAACAGTTTCTCGAAGAAGCCAAAGTCCGGATTTGTGATGCGATCAAAGCCGCGGCCATGGCAAAGGTGAAGCGAGTAGGCAAATCGTCGCCGGAGGTGGTCCCCAAATTTTCCGCGGATGTGATTCTGGCGAAACCGCTGTCTCATGCCATGGTCAAGACCACCGAAAAGGTCGTGGTGATCGGCGCATCCACCGGCGGCACCGAAGCGCTCTCCACCTTTCTCCAGGCCATGCCGCTCGATGCGCCCGGGATCGTCATTGTCCAGCACATGCCGGAGCATTTTACCCGGGCGTTTGCAACGCGCCTCGACGGCATCTGCAAAATATCGGTCAAGGAAGCGGCGAACAACGATACGGTCATCCGGGGCCGCGCGCTTATTGCGCCGGGCAACCACCACCTGCTGCTCAAGCGAAGCGGGGCGCGCTACTACGTGGAGATCACGGAAGGACCACTGGTCTCCCGGCACCGGCCGTCCGTGGACGTGCTCTTCCGGTCCGCGGCGCAGTATGCGGGCGGCAACGCGGTGGGAGTGATCATGACCGGCATGGGCGACGACGGGGCGAAGGGGATGTTGGAGATGAAGGACGCGGGCGCGTTCACCATAGCCCAGGACGAGGAGTCGTGCGTGGTCTTCGGCATGCCGAAAAAAGCCATTGAGCTCAATGCCGTCGACCGGGTGCTGCCGCTCAGCGCGATTCCCGCCGCGGTCGTCAGGGAAGCGAACACTGAAAATTAGGCTTACCTCGGTCCTCCAACAGGAACCCCTTCGTGACAAAGCGCTCATCTTGTCCATCTGCGGTTAACTGCTTTGGATCATTGATGCATCACTCTGAGCTCCGTACATTGCGCGATACGGTCGAAATCGGAATCATTGTGAAGCACGGTAAGTTCGTTTTCAATTGCGACTGCGGCGATTAGGCAAGCAATCGTCGTTCTGATTGTTTTCCCTTTTCTCATGCAGCGCCGGTAAATATTTGCGGCTTCGATATACGTTGTGACGCCGGAAGGATTATAGAGGGGAAATTCCAGAAGGTATCCCCTCATTTCATGGTTCGCCTTATCATCTTTTATTCCCTGAAGTATCTCGGTGAGGATGATGCCGACGGCGCAGAGGTCTTCGTCGCCGACGATCAGCTCATGGAGCAGGCTCCGGCGGGGCGTGTTCCTTCCTCGGAAAAAATCTATCCATACGCTGGTATCAACAAGAATCATACCCTGCTCGCCCGCATCCGGCGCAAGTTTCCTTCCCACCGGACTTTGCCTTCGAGTTCCAGGATGCGCTTTCTCCTCGCCTTTTTGACTAATTCTTCCAAGGCGAAATTAACCAGCTCTTTTTTTGTGCGCAGTTGAGTGACCTTAAGTCCTTCTTGCAGCAATTTATCGTTAATATCGATATTTGTTCTTGCCATAATTTCCCCCTGGAAACCATACACCTAATATAGCATAATTGTGTGTATGGCGCACTCGATTACTTTTGACCGCACACGTGGAGCGCATTCCCCGAATTGGTCGATTGCCGAGACCGTACTTTTCGGCGTATTGTTCTACCGAAGACTTTCCCAGTATTTCCGTTGAACCTTGACAATTCGTTCTATCACCCGATCGGCTTCTTTTGACGGCGTGTTCCCCGCTGTGCGAAACCGCTTGCCGAGAAGGGCCTGGAGCACGGATCGGACGCCGCTCCGCAAACCTTCGGGATTATACCCACCTTCGAGGGAAAACAAAAGCCTGCCGCCGCACGTGCTTTGCGCGATGCCCTGCGCGATCCCGGCTAATGCGCCGAAGCCGTCTCCGGTGACCTTCATCCCGCCGAGCGGATCATTGACAAAGGAGTCGAATCCCGCCGACACAATGATAAACTCGGGCCGGTACTCAACAGCAATCGGCGCCAGAATCGTCTCGTAAACGCGGATATACTCGGCGTCGCCGAACCCTCGCGGAAAAGGCGCATTGACGGTAAAGCCCTCCCCCGGGCCGCTGCCGACCTCTTCGTAATTTCCGGATCCCGGATAATGCGGATATTGGTGCGAAGAGAAAAAGAGGACACCCGGGTCCCCGTAAAACATTCGGTGGGTGCCGTTGCCGTGATGGAGGTCCCAATCAATAACCAGAATTTTATTCAGCCCGTATTTTTCTCTCGCATATTCCGCGGCGATGGCCACGTTGTTGAACACGCAGAACCCCCTGCCCCGCGAGGACTCCGCGTGGTGCCCCGGCGGGCGGACGAAGGCGAAGACAGCGTCCGGAGCCCCGGGAGCCAGGAGCGCGTCTACGGCCTGCAAAAGTCCGCCTGCGGCAAGCAGAGCAGTTTCATAGGACTTTGCAGAGAGTGCTGTATCGGGGTCGAGACGGGTGAACGGCGTATTGATGGTGTCCGCTATGGATTGAATGTATGAGGGGTCGTGGACCAGGGCGAGTTCGCTGTGCTCGGCATAGCGGGGCCGGATTAAGGGAAGCTCGCTGAATTCTCTCTCTATCAGGTCGTGGATTACGCGCAGACGATTTGGGCTTTCGACGTGGCCGTCACCGGGGTCGTGCGCCAGGTAACGGTCGTCTTTGACAATGGCAACGGACGGCATGATTTTTACCAGGCGAAAAAAAACTGCTTCGGGTCAACCCTTTCCCAGCCCCTTGTAATCCGGTACACCCAGCGACTCCAGATAGTTCTGCAGCGCCGACGGATCGGGAAGCGTTTTCGGCAGCGTTGCGTCGGGGGAACAGACCGCGAGCACCGTCTTCACCAGGTCCATGACGCTGAACTCCAGGATGCGTTGGATTGCTTGCGGCGACGCCTTGTCAATCAGCATATGCTCGCGGTACCAGCCGTCCCCGCGAGGAGAAAGCGGCTGGCACGAGAGATGATCGGCATTTTTTGGTGTAACGTCCAGGGTGCGGCACAGCGCGGCGACATCGGCGCGCAGCAACTGGAGTCCCTTGAACGCGGGGTTCGAACAGATGCCGGCCTTGCCCCAACAGACCGGATCGAACCGGGAAATATTGATCCCGCTGCAATACAGATAAGCCTGCGCGCCCTCTTCAGGGACCTGGCGTAAAATAATGTACAGATAATCGTTCTTGTACTCAAAAGAACGCACGGTTTGTTTTGTCTTCACGGCATGCTCCTCTTCACCGCTGCTAATCGTTCCGGGTGGACTTGGCTGGTTTCTTCTTTTTAGAAGCCTTTGTCTTTTTCTTAGCAGCGGGCTTGGCCTTGGCCTTGGCATCGAGCTGCTGGACTCTTTTTTTGAGGATCTCATTTTCCTGGTTCAGGTCTTTGACCATTTGCTCGAGCTTAATATTGTCCTGTTTGACCCGTTCCACGTCCTGCCGCGCCGCGTCTCGTTCCGACCGCGCCTTGCTCGCGGACACGAAACTCCAGATCAGGAGAACCGCTACAACGGCTGCGAGTAGAAAAAATATGAGTTTTGCTTTCTGCGCATTGTCTTTTTCGCTGTGGTCCGTTCTTTCCATCGCTCTCCCTGAGACCTCCTTATTAGTGGCTATAGCCAGCGCCATGAGCTATGAGCTACGACCTATGAGCTATTCTCTCCCTACCGGTATCGTCTGACTTCAAAGCGCGACAGCTCTATTTGAGCGCCCGGCGGTATGCCCGCCTTTTGCATGGCAATGCTGATCTGATACTCCGCGGTATCCACGCCCTCGATGTCGGGCAGGAGCAGACCCCGTTTCCCGCCGGCCTGCACAATAACGCCGTATCTCCGGGGGTCGAGGTCGCTTCTGTCCTTGACCGGCTCCGGGGGGCTGAGCACGTCTACCGTATAGTCTATGGTGCCGAGTTCTTCCTCACGCACGCACATGAAACGCGGGTCGCACGTTGCGGCACTGACCGCGCTCCGTACGGTCTCATGGGCCACCGAAGGCTCCTGAGGTCCAAACGTTCCGATACACCCCCGGAGCACGCCGTCTATTTTGAGGCAGACGAAAACGCCGGCCTTGTATCTCAATTCCGAAGGCAGTTCATCTTCCCGGACTTCGCGAATCTTGCCTTCTCTGACGTAAAGCTCGACGGTTTCCTTTGCCAGCCGGACGAGGGGATGCATTACATCTCCCGTTGCACCACATAATCGGCAAGGGCCGCGAGCGCCCGCCGCGGCGGCGAATCCGGAAACACGTTCAGCTCCGCCTTTGCTTCATTGGATAACGCCTGCGCTTTAGCGAGCGCTTCGGTCACGGATCCGTATTTTCCCATCAACCCCAGGGTATACGTCAGGTCTTTGTCCTCGATCTCATCTGCCTGGAGAATGGCCCGAATCTGTTCACGCTCACCCTGGTCGGTCTTGCGCATGAGGTAAATAAGGGGAAGCGTGGCTTTGCCTTCCGCCAGGTCTTTGCCCAGGACTTTGCCGAGCTGCGCCTGGTCGGCCGCGTAATCCAGCGTGTCGTCCGTAATCTGAAACGCAAGACCCAGTTTTTTCCCGTAGGCGGTAAGGGCGTCTTCACGCGAAAGCGGCGCCTTGCCGATGATGGCGCCCAGCCTGCACGAGGCCGCGATGAGCACGCCGGTCTTGCACTCCACGAGCCGGAAATAGTCGGCCTCGGTGAGGTCCGCGTTCTGGATATTCATGAGCTGGAGGACTTCTCCCTCGGACATCGTGGTGGTCGTTTCGGAGAGGACATCCATGACGCGCTGGTTCTGGATCCGGACGGCGTAATAGAGCGCCTTGGAATAGAGGTAGTCGCCGACAAGAATGCTGGCCTGGTTTCCCCAGATAGAATTGGGCGAAGACCGGCCCCGCCGGATTTTCGCCTCATCAACGACGTCATCATGCAGCAGCGACGCCGTATGAATGTATTCCACTACGCTCCCGAGGACATATTCCGCGTTATGCTCCCGGTATTCGCACAGCCGCGCCGAAAGCAGATGCAACAGCGGCCGGAAGCGCTTGCCGCCGGCGCCGAGGATGTATTTGCCGACCTGCTGAATAAGCGGAACGTCGGTGCCCAGACTCTCATGGATGCCGCGTTCCATGCGTTCCATGTCGGATTTATATTCGTTTAAAACGTCCTGAAGGGTCGTAATCATGCGGTTTTCCCGGTGCCTGAGATTTATTGAATAATAGGTGAGACAGGCCGCATTGTCAAGGATTTTCCCCGCGCGAGAGATGCGGCGTCATCGTCGCTACAGCTTCATGGCCTCGTTGACCTGCGCAAGCGTCTGGGCAGCGATAACACGGGCCCGGCTGGAGCCCTCTTGGATGAGCTTGTCGATTTTTTCCGGTTGGGCCGCAAGCTCTTTCCGCCGTTCCTGAATCGGCTTGAGAAAAGCGAGAAGGTGCTTCAGCAGCTCCTTTTTATCGTCCACGCACCCGATCCCCGCGCGGCGGCATTCCACGTTGACATGGTCGCACCACGCTTTGGGGGCGAAGATCTTATCGAGCGTAAAGAGCGGACAGACATCAGGATTGCCGGGGTCTTGCCTGCGCACCCGGGCGGGGTCGGTCACCATCTGCATGACCTTCTTCGTGAGGTCCTCGGGGCTTTCGGACAGGTAGAGACAATTGTTGTAGCTCTTGCTCATCTTGCGGCCGTCTGTCCCGGGCAATTTCGGAAACTCGGTCATGAGCGGCTGGGGTTCAGGGAATACCTCGCCGTAAAACTGGTTGAAGCGGCGGCCTATTTCCCGCGTGAGTTCGAGGTGCGGAAGCTGGTCAATGCCCACGGGGACGAAGTTCGCCTTGTAGATCAGGATGTCGGCTGCCTGGAGCACGGGGTAGCCGAGAAACCCGTAGGTGTTCATATCCTTGTCCTGCAGCTGGTCTATCTTTTCTTTATACGTGGGCACCCGCTCGAGCCAGGGCAGCGGCGTGGACATGGAAAGGAGTATATGAAGCACGGCGTGCTCAGGGATAAGGGACTGCCGGAAAAGCACGGACTTCTCGGGATCGAGACCTGCCGCAAGCCAGTCGATCACCATCTCTCTGACATAGGTTCGGATCTTGGACGTGTCCGCATAGTTGCTCGTGAGGGCATGCCAGTCCGCAATGAAATAATAGCACTCATACTCGTCCTGGAGCTTCCGCCAATTGTCGAGGGCCCCCATGAGGTTGCCGAGATGCAGCAGCCCGCTCGGCTGCATGCCGCTTAAGACCCTTTTTTTATTCATGCATCAATCCTTTGAGTTGCCGGCCCGGACTCATACATGCATGAGCCCGGCAAAATAATAGCTGTCTTCATGTACGACCCATTTGACCATTGACAGTTGCATTTCAATCCCCCGGGAAAACCAGATGACCTGGCCGGGCTCCAGGGCAACCTGGGTCTTGATACGCGCCCCTGCCGGGCTGATATCGATCGCTGTTGCCTGAGAGCGCACTTGTTTCGTCTCCCGAAGATCCAGGATCTGCAGGGATACTTGTATCTCCTCGGAACTGGGCTGCCTGGCATGTTTTCGGGCATCGGCTTTTTTCATGCTCTGCTTAAGAAACCTGCCTCCCTAAAAGAAGCGTCAAGATCGGCTCGATCACAGGACCGATGATTTTCCCGAGCACGCCGAACATGATGGCCGCCAAAAGGATGATCGTGCCGAACGGCTCAAGCCGGTAGTAAACGGCCGCGTACCGGTCCGGCAGCAGCCAATAGACGACCCTGCTCCCGTCGAGCGGCGGAATCGGGATCAGGTTCAGCACGGCAAGAACCACATTGATGAGAATGCCGTAGCCGAGCATATAGGCTATGGGCAGGGCCACCCACTCCCAGAGCTGCCTGGGGACCAGCTCTTCGAAAAAAGGCATGATTCCTCGCAGGAGAACCGCGAAGGAAACCGCCATGATCATGTTGACGCCTGGTCCGGCAAGAGCGGTGAGCGCCATATCTTTTTTGGGATTTTTAAAATTAGCCGGGTTGATGGGCACGGGTTTGGCATACCCGAACACCATTTTTCCGCTCGTCGCCACGAAGAGGAGCAACGGCATGATGATGGTCCCGAAGAGGTCGATATGGGACAGGGGGTTCAGGGTTAGGCGACCAAGGCTGCGGGCAGTATGGTCTCCGAGCTTGTCCGCAACCCAGCCGTGGGCCACTTCATGCAGGACAATGGCGAACACAAGCGGAAGCGCGATGACTGCGATCTTTTGTATGGTATTCAGTTCTTCCATAGATAATAACCGGGTGGTCCATCGATAAAACGAGAATTTATACTAAAGAAAATAACGCTGCCTTGTCAAGAAAAAACAGGGTGGACGACACCCTCTTCGCGGGAGGTTATTTACCGGCGTTAAGAAGGACGAATTTCCCGTCCTGGATTTTTATAAGAAATACTTTCTTCTGGGCTTCGCCGCCGTCGGGGAAACTGGTAGCCCCGGAAATTCCGGGATACTCCTTCACGCCGCGCAAACCGTCCCGGATTGCCAAGGGAGTGTCTTTATGCTCCTTAATGAGCGTAAGCACCATCATGGCGGCATCATACGCCTGCGCCGAGAGGACCTCCGGCTCTTCCTGATACGCAGAACGATAAGCATCAATGACCGTTTTGGTCGCGGGCTCGGCGCTTTCCGGGAAGAAACCGTCGGTAAACACCGCTCCGTCGGCGTGACGGTCGGCGCGCTCGATCAGGTCAGGAGTATGCCAGTCGTTCGAACCGATAACCGCAATCCCCTTGATGTTGTAATACGCAAGCTGGGGAATGAGCAGCCCGACTTTGTCGGCATGGCCGGGAAGGTACAGTGCGTCGAAGCTCGGGGCAAAATCGAGAAAAAGTTTTTTCCGCTCGGCGTCGTCGTCCGGGATCGAAATTTTCCGGGAACGGAGGTCTATCTCGATCACTTTCCTTACATATGGCCCGAAGTCCTTGACGTCCGCCGGATAGGCCACCGAAGCGAGCAACTCCGCCTTCCGCTCCACGTCCTTCGCAAAAAGACGGGCCAGGTCCTTGCCGTAGGCGTCATCCGGATAGATGATGACAATCTTTTTCAGGTTCTGTTCAAGCGCATATTTGGCGGCGGCGGCGGCCTGACTGACATTAGTAAGCGCGTTCCTGAAGAGCCAGGGGCTGAGCTTTCCGAGCCCCTCCCCTGAGGCCGCGGGAGTGATAACCGGAATTTTCAGTTTCTCAAGCGCCGGTGCGATCGTTTCCGCTTCCTTCGTAAGCAAGGGACCGACGGCGGCAACGATGCCTTTGGGAGCAAGTTCGGTCAGGGCGGCAAGCGCTTTCTCCGGCGAGCCTTCGGTGTCTTTGACGATAAGCTCCACGCGGTTGTCCGGGTCCTGAAGGTTGTACGTATGCACGGCGAGTTGAATGCCTTTGAGCACCCGGTCTCCGAAAAACGCAAGCGGACCCGACTGAGGCACGAGCGCGGCCATAGAAAATCTCGGCCCGGCAAGCCTGGAGGTCGCCTCGTTCAGGACCATTTCCGCGCGCGTTTTTTCGGGGTGGGCCGGAAACGTACCGAGAAAGGCCTTGCTCATCGCGATGGCGTCCCGGTACTTGCGCTGCTCGAGCAGGAGGCCGGCAAGCCGCAGTTGCGCGATGTCAGCGGGGTAGGCGGGCCCGGCCGCAAGCGCCCTCAGGTCCGGCTCCGCCAGATTTTTCTCGATGATTTCTCGGACCCGATCTCGATAGCCGAGCTTCTGCTGCTCGTTCTGAGCCGCTTCGGCGAGATATATGAATTCCTTTACGGCAAGGGGATAGTTGTTTTTCAGCGCATAGGCGAAGGAAAGCATTTCGGCTATGCGCCTGAGCCGCGCCGGGTCGGAAATTTTGCTGCGATCGTCGAGGTTGGCAATAGCGAGCTCGTATTCCTTAAGCTCGAAGTAGCACAGGCCGAGTTTGTATTTGGCGTCGCTGATGAATGAGGAGGCCGGGAAAAGCTGAATTATTTCCTTATAGAAACTGAGCGCCTTGGCGAAGTCTCGCTGCGCAAGGGAAATTTCTCCCATACGAAAGAACGCGCGGTCCCGGCGCCTGCTCGTCGGATACTGATAAAAAAAATTATTGATGGTCTTTGCGGCCAGGTCGTACTGCCTTTGGGAATACTGGGCATCGGCCTGGTCCAGCAGAGAGAGCGCATTTTTTTCCCAGGCCGGTTCAGGCGGAAGCTTGGGCGCGCAGCCGACCGTGATGAGCGCGCTCATGCACAGAACTGCAAGCAGGATGACCGCCGACAGGGGATGGAGCGTTTTGACCGGCATGATTTACTTCCCTTTTTTAGCGGCTGCTTCGGCTTTTGCTGTTTTGCGCTGAGTCTTCTGGACCTCTTCTTTGCGTTTGCGCCGGCGGCGTATTTCTTTCTGTCTTTCACGCATGGTTTGGTTCTCCTTTCAATGAAAAATGCCCGTCTCAAGCCTGCACACTATAGCCGAGATGGCTCGATTTGTCAACAAGATCGAAGGCCGCAGGGGTTTAGCGGGAGAGCTGGCATGCAGGGAGACTTTTTTTTATTACCTTCTGTCTTTGGAGTGCTGATTTCCGGCTCCCAGTTTTTTTGCTTGATTTATTCCGCCCGATAGATTAAATTATACCTTCCTTAAGCACAACTGGGGGCGAGTAGCTCAGCTGGGAGAGCACCGCGTTCGCAATGCGGGGGTCGAGGGTTCAATCCCCTTCTCGTCCACCAATTTTCCCCTCAAAAAGAAATAGTAAAGCCTTGCACGAAACAATGTGCAGGGCTTTCTTTTTTTCCCATCCGTACTTATTCAAAAGTAATCACAGAGAAGGTACCTATGATCGGGTTACTCGGCGCAAGTCTTTGTTCAACAAAGATAAAATTCAACTTATCCTTGCAATTTCTGCGCATTTATAATATGGTAACGCAATCTTATGCCATTATCATTGAACGAAATCAAAGACCGCGCTCTTGCATTCTCTCGTGAGTGGGAAAGCGAGAAATCGGAGAGCGCGGAGGCACAGACCTTCTGGAACGAGTTTTTCAATGTCTTCGGCGTATCCCGCAGGCGGCTGGCGAGCTTTGAAGAGCCGGTTAAACGTGCGCGTAAGCTCTTCGAGGAAAAGGGCGGCAGCAGCGGCTTTATCGACCTTTTCTGGCGCGGCACACTCATGGCCGAGCACAAGTCCCGTGGCCGCGATCTCAACTCAGCCTATAAACAAGCGTTAGAGTATTTCGAAGGTATCGCTGAACGTGATCTTCCCCGCTATATCGTTGTTTCCGACTTTGCCCGCATCCGGCTCTACGATCTCGATTCCAAAACGCAGAATGAATTCCCGCTTAAGGATTTGTACAAGCACATAAAGTTGTTTGGCTTTATCGCGGGCTATACCACTCAGCAGATCACGGCGCAGGACCCGGTGAACATCAAGGCAGCCGAGCGCATGGGCAAGCTTCATGACCGCTTGCGGGCTTCGGGCTACTCCGGTCACAATCTCGAATTAATGCTTGTCCGGATATTGTTCTGCCTCTTCGCCGAGGATACGACGCTTTTCGAGCCGCGTGGAGCGTTCCGAGACTTCCTCGAAAACAATACGAAGGAAGATGGCTCGGATCTCGGTCCGCAGCTTTCGCTGCTCTTCCAGGTTCTGAATACCAGGGAAGACCGTCGCCAGGAAAACCTTAAGGAAACCTACGCCGCATTCCCTTATGTAAACGGTAAGCTGTTCGAAGAAGCCCTTCCCATCCCGTCATGCGACAGCACCATGCGGGCGTATCTTCTCGACTGCTGCGTTCTCGACTGGGGGAGAATATCGCCTGCCATTTTCGGCGCGCTTTTTCAGTGCGTTATGGACGAAGAGGGGTCGGCCAGGCGCCGCAACCTCGGCGCTCATTACACGAGCGAAGAGAACATCCTTAAACTTATCAAGCCGCTGTTTCTTGATGACCTGTGGGCGGAATTCGAGTCAGTGAAGCGAAATACCACTAAGCTCTTTGAGCTGCATAAGAAACTTGCACGGCTGAAGTTCTTTGATCCCGCCTGCGGTTGTGGGAACTTCCTCGTCATCGCATATAGGGAGCTACGCTTGCTGGAGCTGGCCATTCTTCGCGCGGCCTACGGAAAGCAAACGACACTTCATAGTATTTGGCGAGAGATTCAAGTCGATGTTGATAAGTTCTACGGTATTGAAATCGAGGAGTTCCCAGCCCAAATCGCGCAGGTAGCTCTCTGGCTTACTGATCACCAGATGAATATGAAGGTGTCCGAGGAATTCGGTCAGTACTTCCGCCGTTTACCGCTTATTCACTCGGCGTCGATATACTGCGGCAATGCTCTTCAGGTGGACTGGAACAAAGTAATCCCCGCCGAGCATGTGGACTACATCCTCGGCAATCCGCCGTTTGTGGGGAAGAAAGAACAGAGCACCGAACAGAAGGCTGACATGGATCTTATGTTTGGCAGCATTAAAGGCGCAGGCGTTCTTGATTATGTTACAGCATGGTATTTAAAGGCGGTGCATTACGTAAAGGGCGACGATAGGATGGCGGGGTTACTCGACAAGCTGCCCGACATGCCGAAACCGCCGCGTAAGCGGGTGAAGGTAGCCTTTGTCTCGACAAACTCTATTACTCAGGGCGAACAGGTTGGTGTGCTCTGGAATGAGCTGTTAAGACTTGGTGTCAAAATCCACTTCGCTCACCGCACCTTCAGGTGGAGCAACGAGGCTCGCGGTATGGCAGCGGTGCATTGCGTAATCATCGGCTTTGCGCTGCACGACAGCGACCGTAAAACCATTTATGATTATCCTGAAGTAAATGGTGCGCCGCATGAACTTAAAGTCCGGAATATTAATCCCTATTTGGTGGATGCGACTGATGTTCTTCTTCTGAAACGAACAACTCCCATTTGTCCTGCCCCGTCCATTAATTACGGCAGTATGGCAATAGATGATGGGCATCTTATATTGGACGCGGCGGACTACAAGTCGATTTTAGAAGACTATCCTGCTTCGTCAACATGGATTCGACCATACGTGGGCGGCGAGGAATTGCTGAATGGCTCCAAGCGCTGGTGCCTGTGGCTGGAAAATATCACGCCCCAGGAGCTTCGACAAATGCAGCCAATCATGGAGCGTGTTGAGCGTGTTAAACAGTTCCGGTCCTCAAGTGGTCGCGCGACGACAGTTGAATTGGCAAAATACCCATCGCTCTTCGGTGAGAGACGACAGCCGAAAGGTAGATACATTGCAATTCCTAAGGTATCATCTGAAAATCGCCCGTATCTGCCCCTTGCCATGCTTCGGCCCAATGTCATTGCAAACGGCAGTTTGCTGGTTATTCCTGATCCGCATTTGTATTCGTTTGGCGTGTTAAGCTCGCAGATGCATATGGCTTGGATGCGTTCTGTAGCTGGCAGGCTTGAAAGTCGATACCAATATTCCAATCAAATTGTCTACAACAATTTCCCTTGGCCGAGCGATCCAACTGACAAACAGAAGGCAGCTATCGAAGGTGCCGCGCAGGGTGTTCTTGACGCACGGGCCGCGCATCCCGATGCGTCGCTTGCTGACCTCTATGACCCCGTTGCCATGCCGCCGGACTTAAGAAAGGCGCATCAGACGCTTGATAAAGCCGTGGATGCAGCTTACGGGAAAAAGACTTTTGCATACGATGCTGAGCGGGTAGCGTTTCTTTTCGAACTGTACCACAAGTATACGAGCCTTTTTTCTGCGCCTGAGGTCCAGAAAAAAGGAAGGAAGAAGGTTTTTAAGAAATAGGTACTGCATGGGGGCATGATGAGCAAGCACCAATCAAAGTATATAGGCTGTGTAAAATTCTCCGGCAACCTCGTACAAGAAGGCTTGCTTGATGCTCGAAAGTCCGCGCAAGCATTGATATGCTTTGACCAGGCAGTCCGACAGTTGGTTGGACATCAAGCCCCCGATCTCAAAATGACCGAATATGAACTCCCCGTAAGAATCAGACAAGGATCATGGGAAGCGTTAATTCCTGACTCTATTGGCAAGTGGATTATGACAGGTATCGGTGTTGGTGCAACCGCATATATTGCAAGAGCTGCCCAAAAAATGGCTGATAAGGATTTCGATGATGTTGGCTTCAAAGATATCTTTCGTAAAGCTTTAGAAGGGATACAGTGGTTTATCCGCATAGGTAAACATCTCGGCGAGATAACATCTAAAAAATTAATCAATCTTAAATTTCGTAACGACAATAGCGAGGTCGGGCTTCCCAATTCTGAAGGCGAATATCTGTTTGTCCCGAAAAAATACCTTGATATGTACACGGTGAGCAGCCCTACAATGCTTGCTGAACTTGCTTCGCTTGTAGAAGATGAGCGTACCCTCTCTATCGGTGTTTATGAAAATGAAGAATTGATCGAGGAGAAAATTACTCGACGATACCGGCGCATATTCACGCAAGAGGAAGAATCAACTGACGAAGTTTTATTCCCTGAGCTGCGGCATGGCATGTCTGCTGTTCTTGAAGGCGAAGTAACAAAGGGAAATGAAACCTCCAATACCATCGGCCTGCGGTATCAGGAACACATCCTGACCGGATACCCACAAGAGGGGAGTATTGTCCGGTTCAAACCATGCTTGTTTCTTCAATGCCGAGTTCATGGTTTTATTAGCCGCAAAGATGACGACGGACGTTTAACTGCAAAAAGGCCAAAGATCATTTTCGATCGCATCGAACCACTGGAACAAGATATTAACAATAAGCTACGGCTCTGATCAACCGGCACGTCGGATTTCGCGGCGTTCAACGCGCCCGCGACTCAAAAATGGCAGGGGTCAGGTTAAAAAAATACGACCTGACCTGCTCCGCCCGTCAATAAAAAGAGGATCTATGAAAATAGTTAATTTTTATTCCACTGTAACGTTTACCCTACTCTTCATTGTGATCTATTTTGGCATTACGAAAAGATTATTTATGGCTGTCATCAGTTTTCTGGCACTCCCTGTATACTTTGGCATTTATGCGATAGAGGATATACTCGCATCAAAAAAGGAACAAGATTCAATTCTTAAATTCAACCTGCCGCAAGTTAACCCGAAGAGGTATTACACAGATATCGTTGCGTCTCTAATTACGGTTTGTTATTTGGTTTTTGGTTTGAATGTCTACTTTAAAGGAAACAATAAAACTTTTGTTACAGATTTTCTTAGTGGTAAGTTTTTCCCATTCCCGTGGAGTGTACTGCCAATTTCGTTATTTGTGGTCTTGTATCGCATCAGTTATGGAACGGCGAGAGACACAGCAGATATCCATGATAAATTTAAAAATTTATCGGTATCCAGTATATTTGATAAACTCTTAACGAAATTCTTTGGAAAATAAGTCGATAGGTTGGGCTGAACGGTGGTAGTGAAGCCCAACAACGCGGAGCAAAAAATGTTGGGCTCTTATGCGTAGCTAAACGAGACGGGATTATCTCACGCTATACAAATACTCCTCGTCGGAATAGGTTTCTTCTCGCTGTATTTTAATTCTTGAATAGACGAGTGAATTCGCATCAATTTTCGCGTATTTTCCCTCTCTTGTCCGTTCCAGGAATGTCAGGAGTGCTGTTTCCTCTTTAGCATCCAATTTTTCCTCTTTTGTCTTCATTGAAGTCACCCTTTTTAGAGGACTATTTTACGCCCGGTCTGCGTTTCGATCTGGTTTTTTATGGCACTCAGGTCAATCTCTAACCCGCACTTACACTTAAGTTTACCATCTTTTGAAAGTGGTGTAAAGCCCTTTGCGCGTAATTCCGCATCGATTTGTGGATTCTGAACGAACTTAGCATACAGCTTATGGAGCGTCTTGCATTTGGGGCATGGTTGTTCAATTTGAACCACGTCCATCAATTGAGCGGGTATATTCTGTGCTGGCAGCCCAACAGGAGCGGCCTGTTTAAATAGCTTGCTGTCAGCTGTTGCGAAAATCTTGTATGTCGTCGTGGAATCAAAGAGGAGTCTGCATACCATCTGAATCCGGTAGACAATATCGGCCAGCTTGGGATCGTCATCTACGCATGCTATCTTGAGGTTGATCTCCTCCAGATTTTCTATCTTGATTGACCTTCCGTGAGAACGCCATTTTGCATGGTTACTCAGCTCACGGGCTATTTCTACTGCCCGCTTATTTTTCATTTCTTCTGTTACCGGTTTGCCGTGTGTCTCGGTTTTATTCCACTTTTTAAACTTATAATTGACCAGCCATTCTACGACAAGGTCTTCCGCGAATTTCAAGGCATGGTAAACGCTCCCCAATTCTCCGGGGGTGATTTGTGCAACCATAGTTGCATCAAAAGGATTGAGACGGTCGTTTTTTTCCGCATCCGCTCGTTTTTCATTGACCCATTCAACATAGTCATAGGCGGAAATGACTGAGCGTCCGATTTTCATTTGTGCATCAATCGGGCCGAGACTGCCTGTCTCCGTCATTAGTATCTCATCACCTGAAAGCACAATAAGCGTACCGGCGCTTTTCGCCTCACCGGAAACAACGAAAGAGACGGTATCAAAGTGCTTTCTTAAGAAACGGACAATTTCCTCTGCCGTCTCACCGCTCCCGCCGGGCGTTTCAATATAAAAATCAACTTTTTTTATGCTGTCTTTGTTGGAAAGAAAATCTCGTATAATGTAGTAGTCTGTCTGGTCGAGCGCGACATTTGGAATGGGTTTGCCAATCGCGGCAGCATAGACGAACAGATACGTTGAACGAAGCTTATTATACTCGGTGATCAAACGTAGCAGCTCGGCCTCCAAAGCAAGGCTGCCGGATTTCTTGAATATGTCGATATATTCGTTTATGAGGCTCATGTGATAATCTACAATTCTGGGAAGTTGGCCTACTATAGCAAAAGAGACTTTCCGATACAAGCGAAAAAGAGAAGGCGTCTATGGAAAGGAACGTCTCCCGCAATGATGTCAATCCCTTCTCGTCCACCAATTCTTTGATTCAAACATATCAGGCACCGGTACTCTTCCGCGGTTTTTCGATCACGCAATACTTCCCAAGAGCGTTTCCCAAATGATTCATAAGGGAAACCCGCACCGCAACCCCGAAAAAAGTTTAATAAATAACGCTTGACATTTATGCGCGGATCTGGCATTATTGTCTCCAGAAGTTCCGGATGTTCTTGTAGGGAAACCGCAAAGACAGATAGACTTTGCGGCATTTTTTTTGTCCTTATTCCGTTGCTTCAATACACAAGTAAGGAGGTAGCTCATCATGGAGACAGGTACGGTAAAGTGGTTTAATGATTCCAAAGGCTTTGGCTTCATCACCCGTGAAAAAGGCGGCGACGTGTTCGTGCATTTCGGCGACATTCAGGACAGCGGTTTCAAATCGTTGGCTGAAGGCCAGTCAGTGCAGTTCGACGTTGTCGACTCACCCAAGGGCCCCAAGGCAGCAAATGTTGTAAAGCTCTAAGCAAACGCTTAAACCCTTACAGGCCCTGATCCTTCAGGGCCTGTTTTTTTCTTATATCTCTTTCCTCTTGTTGCATAAGTGCGATCATGTAAAAAATACAACGTTTCGTCCGTGTCGTGACGGCTTTTGTACTTTTACCGACAATGCTGAAGGAGAAACATGCGGCACCGACAGAGTTATAAGGAAAAGCGGGAACAAGAGAAGGCGGCCCTCGTCGCGGCCGGCCTGGTTTCGGAGCGTCATGCCGGTATTTCAAGAATAGAATTTCGCATGACCTATTACAAGCGCGGTTTGGATGCGGTCTTAATGACGCGCACGCTCAGCTTCTTGCCCTCTGATTACGCGGGTTTTCACATGAAATGCATGGAGGATGGGTGCGCAAACGGCGGTTACGATCTGGCCCCCATCGTTTCGGGTCTGGCCAAATCCCGTAAGAAGTCGAGCAAGGGCAAGCTCTTTTGCCACGGTACAAACCATGCGGTCGGTCACGCCGGCATCGCCTATGAAGTCAGCATTCAATACCACGCGCGAACCACATAGAAACTCCCCCTGATTCCCCGAACAGCGCTTCAACACCTGCGTCCTGTTACCTGAGCCTTTGTTTATCTTCGCATCTGTTCCGTTTTCTCTTCTTGATCGCCGCCCCTCCGTCTTCTAACAGGTTGCTGAAAAGTCTTTTAGCCGTCTTTGCGAGCGAAGCGAAGCATTCTCGGTTGTATATTACTCAATAACTTCGAGATTGCCGCGTCGCAAAAAACGCTCCTCGCAATGACGCTCCGGGAGTTTTTCAGCAGCCTGCTGAGCCTTGCCCTCTTGAACTCCGTCGCAAATAGCTATCAGATTATGCTGCAAAATTCGTCATAACGTGATAAAATCATGTCTAAACTCTGATAGCGAATTTGACGAGCGGAGCCTTTTCCTTACGAATGCCCGATGAGAAATGCACTATTACAATCTGGAGAAATAAGGGACATGACGGTCCCCTGGCTTTACCAGGGGATGCATGCCGGAAAAAAAACCGGGACCCTTGTTTTTACACGCGACACGGAAGAAAAGAAAATCTACTTTTCCGCTGGGGACATTATTTTTGCCTCATCCAACGTGAGCGAAGACTGGCTGGGAGATTGGCTGGTCCGCGCGGGAACGATAACCAGGCAGCAGTGTGACGCCTCGTCGGAACTGGTAAAAACAACGGGCAAGAAACAGGGGGCCATCCTCGTAGAACTCGGCTTTATCACTCCAAAAATATTAGTCGACGGTGTTAAACAGCATGTCAAACAGATAGTCCTCGGATTGTTCAGTTGGCGCAGCGGCAGCTATCTGCTCGATGAAGGCCCCTTGCCCGCTTCGGACATTATCCCGTTGCAGCTGAGCACAGGGAACCTGATTATCGAGGGGCTCCGGGGACTGGAGTGGGAAGTCGTGCGCAAGTCACTCCCTTCGCTCAAGACGGTTATCCTGCCGGCTACGGACCCCTATCTTCTTTTTCAGGGCGTGGACCTTGAACAGGACCAATGGACGGTTTTCTCGCTTATTGACGGCGC
>JBGPUS010000009.1:0-24084 GCA_041491325.1 Nitrospirota bacterium
CTTGCGAGCCGTCATCGCTTCACGGGGACGGACGGAACTCGGTTTATCCTCCGCAGAAATGGCCCGTCATTTGGGAGTGGCGGCGTCAAGCATTTCGCGTTTGGTTGAGAGGATGACGGAGAAGTGATGGACAGTATAAATCCTTGTCAGGTATTAACGTCCCCAAGTTGTTTCCCCAAGTTGTTTCCGTCCCCAAGTTGTTTCTTGACCTTCATGGAGGTGTCATTGAGATGATGCAATCAATAATTTTTACATTGATCGTTATATTTTTCTTTTTCAAGGTGTTACCGTGTTGGGCATTGCCAGCCTGGGATTTGAAGCAGACATATGAAAGCAAGGCTGTATTAAAAAGCCCATTTTTCCTCTTTACGGCAGCAGACCTAAATACTAATGGGACAAAAGAACTGATTGTCACTGATTTTGGACGATATGGGGATCACATTGAGGAATGGAAACAGTGGAAAAAGATTTTTTCACCCTATCATTTAATGATTCTTGAATGGGAAAAAAACGAGCTGAAGATTAAATTCCAGAAACAGTGGGATCGTTCAAAAGCCAGGTCAGATGCAGAGGAGCAGGAGTACTTTCAAGCTTATGAAGCGCAACAAATGGTTTCCTGGCAGGTTGGAAATCAGGTCCTGGTCGAGACAATACCGCCCTACTTAGGCGTTGAATGGCAGAATGGCAAATATCTACTTCGAGAACAACAAGGCAGTGCGCAAAAGAAACCCTTGGTGGGAAGCTGGGCTTTCCCTTGGCTCAGCCCGTCTTGCTATGCGAGTTTTCCGAATAAACCTGTGTGGCCTCGAGAATGTATAGTCGGAGTACGCGATTTTTCAGGCTGGGGGATTCCTAATAAGATAGTGACTATTTTAGAAGAGGAAATCATTAAGAACAAGCAATATAAGCAGATTTTGCGCGTGAGAAAGTTCGAGCCTGGCTTTCCGATAGAATGGGCAAAGCAGACCCCTCAAAGATTGGACTTGATGGAACCTATCGATAGATTAAGCAGTTCGACCAGCAAACTCTTAATACGTGTTTACGGAACTTCCAATTGGGACCTTTTTGAACAAGCTGAAACGAGCAATGATTATACTCTCAGGGAATTGAGCACTTATGGGCCAAGAGGCATAGCAAATTATGATTTGCCCGACTTTTATCTTCGAAAAACTCAACAAGGCGGAACAGAAGAATACTGGGGTTATCGCCGCACAGAGCTTTCAGATCCTAATTCACTAAATTTCATTGTTGAGTTGCGAAAAGTCCCACTCAAACCCGATCTGTCGGAATTTATTCAAGAAGACATCGATTTTCCGCATCATGAACATTATCTCGGAGTGGGCTACTTCATTGTTGAGGATATAGACGGCGATGGCGTGGATGAGATAATTCTCGTGGAGCAGACTGCGGGGAAATTAACATTTGGAGAAGAAACGGTTTATTACGGAGACATTAAAGATTATGTTCATATCTTAAAATGGAATGGAACAAAATATCAAGATATGTGGGTGAGTCCACCGTTCACAAAACGCGGGACAAAGTTGCTCGTTGACGATATTAAGCACGCAGGTAAAAAGCAGTTGGTCGTATTGTCGCCTTATGGCACCATTCAAATTTGGGAGAGGCAATGAAGAAATCTGCCATGCAAAAGTGGAACAAATTCTGTCTTCACCGTGCATCTCCCGCACACGGGCATCATGGTAGACGTAGACTTCGAGCCCGAGACCCTGAACAAACACAGTCACGGCCATTGGGTCCTGGTCAAGATCGAACTGCCGCACGGACACAAGGCAAAGGACGTGGACATTTCCTCCATCCGGCTCGAAGGCACGGTCCCCGCGGAATCATGGCCGGATGAACACCACAACCGTCACCACGACCACGGCTGCGACCACGACCGGCGGGGTCACGACCATGAAACGCTCATGGTCAAGTTCAAGAGAAGCGACGTGATCGCTGAGCTTCCAGCAGGCAGGCATGTTCCGGTGCATGTGACGGGAGTGGTGGGAACTACGCAGTTTGAAGGGGTGGATGTGATCCGGGTGATGGAGTGAGGTACGTGTGGAAGCGTGGAAGGGGAGAAGAGTAGAAGCGGGGAAGCGTAAAAGTGTAAAAAAGTGAAAAGGCTGCTGGATGGGTTTCCAGCAGCCTTTTTGCGTCGTCCAATTTGCTTTTCTTGACAAATTTTATTACTCGGCGTGGCACTTGCCGCATTCCGAGACCGGTGTCGCCGCAGTGCCGTTGTGGCATTTTCCGCATGAGCCGCCGGCGTTCATGGCATCCATCGTCATCTTGCTTTTGCCTTTTCTCATGGCGAAAAGAGTGGTGTGACAATCCGTGCAGGCAAAAGACTTCGTATGAAATTCATGGCTGAATTTAACAGCGCCGATGCCGCTGGGTTTGTAGAGCAAGGCCGTTTTGGGCGCCGGTACTTTTGCGTGGCACTTTTCACATTGGTCGGAGGAGAAAGCTTTTTTTCCGTTATGGCAGGCCCCGCAGGACTGTCCCTGATACATCTTTTCCATCGTGATTTTGTTCTGCCCCTTGGTAATCGAAAACAGTTTGGTATGGCAGTCGTTGCATTTGAGCGCGGCCGTATGAGTATTGTGCATGAACTTGACCGAAGTATCTCCCGTGCCGATGACTATCGGTCCCTGGGGGCCTCCCGAAGAACCGCCGGAAGGATGCTCTTTGTTCTGCGCGGCAGCGGCCTCGAAGCCCTTTACGCCGCTATGGCAGCGGGCGCATTGCGAATTGGACGCAAACGCCGCTTTACCGTCATGGCAGGCGCCGCAATACTTGCCTTGATAAAGCGCCTTCATGGTGAAGTCCTGTTTTTTTTCTACGGCCAACGCCTGCATCTCGAAAAGCTTGGTGTGGCACTGCTCACAGCTGATCTTTTTTTCATCCGCGTGGACCTTGTGGCTGAACGTTACCGACTTAACCGGTTGCGTATAAACGATATCACCGATTTGAGGAGCGCTCTCCGCAAAAGAAATTCCCGCCATGCAAAGAAAAAACACTGTTACCATAGTCAACAAAACGACGCCTGGTAATCTTTTCATATATCACCTTTCTTAACGATTTCTGTAAGGGGTAAATGACCTTGACCCTGGCCCCTGGACCCTTTCTTTACATCATCCCTTCATATAGAACACATTCGGCTGCGCCCCGACTTCCGGGCGTAGTACCCATACCGGCTTCTCAAGCTGGTGTACGAGTTTGTACACTTCGCTGTTCGCATCCGCCAGGTCTCCGAAGATGCGCACGCCCGCCGGGCAGGCCGCGGCGCAGGCCGTCTGCGTCTCACCCTTGGAAATGCGGGTGTCGATGCAGAAATTGCATTTGTCCACGGAATGCTTTTCTTCATTGAAATACCGTGCGTTGTACGGACATGCCAGCACGCAGGTCTTGCAGCCGATGCACTTGTCGTAGTTCATCATAACGATGCCCGTGCTCTCGTCTTTATAGGTAGCCCTCGTGGGACAGGCCCGCACGCAAGGCGGGTTATTGCATTGATTGCACAGGACGGGAATGAATTCCTTTTTTCGCCCGATTGCGTCAGGCTCGTCCCGTTCCAGTATCCGGGTGCGGTACCCGTATGCGGGCACGTCATTCGTCTTGGCGCAGGCCTCGACGCAGCGTTCGCAATCGATGCAAAGGTCCTGGCGCAGGACCATGCTGTAATGCTGTTTGTACGGGTATTTTGCCGCCCGCTCTTCGTGCGAGGCGAAGACGCTGTTGATGTTCGATACCGCGGAGAGGATAGTGCCTCCGGCAAAGATTCCGGTGATGGCCAGGCCGATTTTCAGAAATTCACGCCGTTCCATGGCCGAAACAGAAGCCGTGTCCTCGGGCTTCAACGATTCTAAATCAAACTTATGTTTCTTCATAATAGGTTAATCTCCGTTCTCTCTTAATGGATCTCGCTCTTGTGCCCTGAAAAGACTTTTTCTCCGAGGATGAAGGTCGTGGCCGTCAGCGCGATGCCCAGCAGCACGATGGCAATTTCGTGGAACGACGGCATATAACGGAGGAGGCCGGTATATTCGTTCACCCCGAGTTCATGGTACACGGGCATGGCTTGCCCCAGGACCACCAGATCATATCTCATGAAGAAGATTCCGAAGATCATCATGGCGGAGGCCGCAAACAGGGTCGTCAGATTTTTGCCCTTGGAAGTCAGGAACAGCACGAACGGGATGACCAAGCCTATCAGGATTTCCAGGACCCAAAAATTAAAGGCATAGGGCCCGATCAGCATTGCTTTCAGGGTCTCGACCTTTGAGGGGGACCCGACCAGCCCGGTAATGATTTTCCAAGTAATAAGGAACAGCACGATGGAAATCATGAGGACGCAGAGTTTCGAGATGGCTTCCATGGACCTCGCCATGGGCCTATCCATTTTCTCATCGGTGATCTTGTGTCCCAGCCACGTGAAGAAAATGATCGCAGCGCACCCCGACATCAGGGCGGAAGCGATGAAGTAAATAGGCAGGTACGGTCCATACCAGTAGTCCCTGCCATGCAGCATCCCGAAGATCGCCCCGAGGTTGCTGTGCGCCGCGATGCCGGAAAGCAGGCCGGCCAGCCCGGCATACGTGGCGAATTTGTGGTTGTCCAGTTGCAGGAAAATAAATTCGACGATCATAAATACCATGTAGGCGCCGTAGAGCGTGCCCATCCACCATATGTTGGACGACAGCCCGGGCGAGATTACGTTGTAGATCGCCATTCTGATGGGATTTTCTATCTCAAAGAGAATGACGGTGAAGCCGGCTACGATCGTCACGATGGAGAGAAAGACCGCGCGCTTTGCGATCGGCATGAAGTCTTTGACCCCGAATACGTGTCCTATGGAGGATACGATGCAGAGGCCGGTGGAGGTCACCACGAAAAAAACATAGGTCGAGATGAGGATTCCCCAGGGAATTTCGCGCGTTACTCCATAGGCGTGCTGGTATCCGATCCGCATAGCATCGAAGCCCGCCATGGCGCCCGCATAGACGACCAACGCCCCGATGGCCAGCAGGATATAAAAAGATTTCGTCCCCGATAAGAAGCCGCCGAGCGATGAATACCAGTGCGTCAGAAATGAGGTCCTGAACGACTGGGTCAGGTCTTTCATCAGCTCCGACGTGTTCGTGGGTTTTATTTCTTTTGGGCCGTTCAATGTAATTCCTCCTTACAGCATTTGTTTGACCTTGCGGGGACGACCCCGCAAGGCGCGCCGAAGTTATTTCGTTTCCTTTACCGCTACCGCATGGCCTTCCGCGCTCAACAGCCGCGGTTTCTTGAGCGATTCAAACATGAACCCCGCGGTCCATCCGAGGACGGCCATGCCTCCGATAAACAGCACAGCGGAAACCAGTACGCCCACGATCATGGATGCCGCCACCACCACGCGCGAGACCAATGTGGCCTCAACCGGCGCTCCCAGGATGAGTTGCGTCAGCTTCAGCCCGGCCATGCCGCCGATGAGCGAACCTGATAGAAAACCGACCAGGACAAACAGGATAAGACCTATGCCGGTCCCGATATAGAGGCCCTTTTTTGACATCTCGATTCTTTTCATTGTCGTATCCTCCTTGTGTTTCATTCTTTTTGTATTTGAAATTCTAATCCTTATTGAGCGTTTGCGCCCTGCAAGATTATTTCGTGACTCGCCTCTTTGTAGGGAGAGCTGTCCGAAATCACTATATCTCCGTATTTTCCCTGGAACGACACGAGGTCTTCAAGCGTGTGAAGATCGACGACCCATTGCGTTATTTTTGTCTTTTTATCGCACACGATCATGCCGTTTTCCACCCGATGATTTTCACCGGCCTCGAGCCAATCTTTGTACCAAATCTTTCCCTTGGCCTCGTCGAGGTTCTTCACATCTCTGAAATCCAGTGGAGTCAAAACCTCCTCTTTGGCCTCCTCACAGGGCTTAACGCTTTCCGTCAGGGGAACTTTTTTTGTATTGACGATGAATTTCATATGTGTTCTCTTTTCCTTTGCGCTGATGCCGACATTACTTCCGGCTTCAACGGGCTCATTTCTCCAACGTGGCCGCGAGAGGCGTTCCTTGCGTCCTTTGTTGTGCGGGAAAGCGATGAATCAATGGCGTACCCGATCAGCCACCCTATGGAAGAAGCGCCGACGATAAAGACCAACCCGGCCACCACGACACCGAACAACATGGCCGCCCCTACGATCACCCTCGGCAGGAGTTCCGCTCCCAGAGGACCTCCGAATATATGCGTTGCGATGCTCAGGCCGATTGCGCCCCCGATGAATGAACCGGGGAGCAAACCGACTAACGCGAAGGCGATAATTCCTACCCCCGCCCCCATATACAACCCTTTTTGTGACATCTGTTTGTTCATGACCGCCTCCTTTCTTTGCATACGTTAATAGCAGCTTTCATGCCAATCCGGAATATGATACTTTTCAATGATGTTTGGGGTCGGCCTGTTATGCATTCGTGCAAAAAAGGAAGTTCCCTTTGCAGACGTGCGAATTTCTTCTTAGCGTGACGGATTTGTAAAGAAGCACGGCGGTCATGGAAGGGGCAGGTTTTCCGCCGCGTTTGGGGTGCTCTGTTTCGTTCATGAAAAAGAGGGGGTGTTTTGGAAAGAATAAGGATCCGTGAAAAAACCGTCGAACGTGCGGGAGCGAGCAGGCCTACGTCAGTGCGTCAAAAAGCGCGGACTTTTTCAGGCGTCCAGCGGTGCGCTTTATGGCAGCTTGTGCAGCTCCGGCCGGATTGGTGGACCGGCTTGAGCGTCAGTACTTCATGGGTATGACACCGGAGGCAGGCTTCGTCGGTCAGTTTTATTGCGGCGTGCGGTTTGTGGCACTCGTAGCAATTCAGTCGCGCCATGGGCGCTTTTTCCGGGAACGGTTTTTTTGCGGACTTGCGGTGGCAGGAAAGGCACCGGCCGCGGTCCGGCATGAAGGGCTCCTGTTTTTTGGGCGCAAACGCGTGACAGCGAAGGCAGGAGATCTCGTTCATGCCGACGCCATGGACATTCCAATCCTTGTGGCACCGGAGACAGGAATCCTTGTCCGGCCTGAACGAGTGGACCGTGCGGCTGTGGCATTCCTTGCAGTCCAACTTCTCCATAAAGACATGCCGGGCGTGTCCGATTGATTTGTTCACGGTCAGTGAACCTTGGGTTGCGTCGTCCCCGTGACATTTCGTGCAGGTCTTCCACGGGGTCTCGCTGCCATGGGGCGCCGGCGCTTTCTTTCCTGTCCCCAAGACAAAAGTGACCTGCAGCCGGTTTTGTTCAATGATGCCGAGTTGATGACAGTCCTGGCAGACGATGTTCCTGTGGCCGGAGAGTTTCCAAACCCGGTACGCTTCCTGCATCTGGTGGCAACTGTTGCAATACTCGGGGTTTTTCTGGATATAGTCGTAGTAACGGGAGCCCAGCACGAGGCCCAGCGCGGCAATGACCAGCAACAGCGCAATAATGATCGCCTTGTCGGTGGGGCTCAGGCCCCGTTCCAGTTTGTCGAATATTTTTGCGATTAATTTATGCATTTCGTGAAAAAAGGACCAGTCTTGGAGCGCGAAGAGCGGGCACCGCGACAGAGGAGACAACGCCGTTTTCGAACGCCATTACCTTATCAGATATGCGCGTCAAAATCAAGGAAATCAATGCTGTACGTCATAAAAAATATAAATCCCTCTATAGAACTTGTCCGCGATTTGTGCTAATATACCCCCACTCATTTTGGACAAAGGAAAACGAGCATGAGGCGTGATGTTTGGATATTTCTGTTTGCGGTCGGCGTACTGCTGTTCACCTGGCCCGTCCTGAGCATCTTCAATGACAATCTTGCGGCGTATCTGTTTGTCGTCTGGTTTATTTTCATTCTGCTCATCTTCATTACGTCGATATTCTCCGAACGAGAGGACGGCGACGGTTAAGTGTTTTCTTCCTGGATATTGCTCGCTATAATCCTGTGCTATCTCCTGCTTCTCTTTTCCATCGCCTACCTTGCGGAGCGGAAGGAACTGCAGGGAAAGAGTCTGGTAGCGAACCCCTACGTCTATTCGCTTTCGCTGGCCGTGTACTGCACGTCCTGGACCTTCTACGGCAGCGTGGGCAGCGCGGCTACTACGGGCCTCAGTTTTCTGGCGGTCTATATCGGCCCGACGCTTATGGCAGCGCTTTTCTGGGTTGTCCTCGGCAAGATCGTGCGTATTTCCAAAGAGAACCGGATCACGTCGATCTCCGACTTTATTTCGTCCCGCTACGGCAAATCACTCTCGCTCTCGATCCTCGTCACGATCGTGGCAATCATCGGGATCACGCCCTATATAGGACTGCAACTGAAAGCCATCATGACGACGTTCTCCCTGCTCTCGGGCCGGCCCGAGGGAAGCCACTTCGCCGGGTGGTTCATAGCGCTCGTTATCGGGTTTTTCGCCGTTATGTTCGGCGCGCGCCGTCTCGACGCCCTGGATCGCCACGGCGGCCTGGTCCTGGCCGTCGCCTTCGAGTCCGCGGTCAAGCTCATCGCGTTCCTGTGCGTCGGATTGTTCGTCACCTATGGTCTTTTTGATGGATTCGGAGACATCTTCGGAAGGATCAAAGCCGGTTCCTACGCCTCCCTCATGAAGCTCGGGACCGGCTCGTCCGGCAGCTTCCTCGAGTGGTCGTCGATCACCTTCCTGTCCATGATGGCCGTCCTATTCCTGCCCCGCCAATTTCACCTGGCCGTGGTGGAGAACCATTCGTCGGACCACATCAAGAAGGCCATGTGGCTCTTTCCGCTCTACTTATTACTGATCAACATCTTCGTGCTTCCCATCGCCTTCGGCGGGCTGCTGCTGGGCGACAGTCCGTCAACAGCGGACTACTTCGTGCTGAGCATCCCGATGCACTACGGCCACCCGCTCCTGACGCTCTTCGTGTTCATCGGCGGTTTCTCGGCGGCAACGGCCATGATCATCGTTGAATCAGTGGCGCTCAGCACCATGGCGATGAACAGCTTCGTTATGCCGACCTTCTGGAACCAGAAGGTGTTTAGTAATTTTTCGGCGGTCATGCTGCAGTTCAAGCGGGTCGTCATTCTCGGTTGTGTCTTCCTTGGATACCTTTTCGCCGTTTCCATCGGAGAATTCTACAGCCTCGTGGACATCGGGTTGAAGTCGTTCGAGGCGGCGACCATCTTCGCGCCCGCCCTCCTGCTCGGTCTTTACTGGAAGGGCGGCAATAAAAAGGGCGCGATCGCGGGGATCCTCGCGGGGTTCGGCGTCTGGATCTACACGCTGCTCATGCCCGCGCTCATGCGCGCGGGCATCATCCAAAACGGCGGCATTATGGAAGCCGTGTTCAACTCGGCGCTCCTCAAGCCCACGGCGCTCTTCGGCCTCGAAGGCATCGACCACTGGAGCCACTCCCTGTTCTGGGGCCTGCTGCTTAACCTCTTGTTCTATGTGGGCGTGTCGATCTTCACGCGCCAGTCCGACGCCGAAGCGCGCCAGGCCGTTATTTTCGTCGATTCCTATTCGCCGTTCCATTTTTCGCTCGCCCGGCGGCCCGCGGACATCTCGGAGATCGAAGACATCCTCGGCCAGTACCTTAGCCCCGTGGAGGCGCGCGAAGCGGTGGATGTTTTTTTGAAAAAGAGCGGCATGAACAGGGACTCGATGACCAGCGAGGAGCTGCAGAAGCTGCAGGAACAGGCAGAACGGGTCCTTTCGGGCGCCTTGGGCCCCTCGATCAGCACGCTGGTGTTTCAGGACCGGACGGCCCTGTCGCCCGATGATGCAAAGCGCGTGTCGAAATCCATCCAGCATATCACCCGCAACCTCCGGCTGTCGCGGCAGGAACTCGCTGAAGCGAACAGGCAACTCGCCATGCTCAAGGAATTCAGCGAGAACATCATCGAGAGCCTGCCGCTCGGTGTTGCGACGCTCGATGAGTTGTTGTGCGTGACGTACTGGAACAGCGGCATGGAGCGAATTACCGGAGTTAAGCAGCCCGAAGCGTTGAATGGTCTGGCCGAACGCTTCCTGACGTGCCTGGAGCCGCGCCTTTTCAACCCGGAGGTGCATGAAGGCGAGCTTACGTGTAAACGGAATTTCGAGCCGCAGATCGTCCTTCAGGGCTACCTCAGCAAACTCGCCGGAGCGCAGAAGGGGTATGTGCTCGTGCTCGAAGACATCACGGAACGGAAGAAGATCGAAGAAGAGCTTTTTCGGGCCACCAAACACGCAAGCGTCGGCAGACTGGCGGCCGGCGTGGCCCACGAGATCAACAACCCCCTGGCCTCCATCTCGTCCCTGGTGCAGGAGCTCCTGACCGAGAATGTTTCGTCCTTTGAGCACGACTCGCTCACCACGATCAACCAGCAGGTGCACCGTATCGCGCGTATCGTGCGTAACCTTGGGGATTTCGCCCGCCTCTACCCGCGTCAAAAAGCGCCGACGAACATCGGGGATATCCTCGAAAACACCCTCAGCCTCGTTCGGTACGATAAAAATTTCAAGAACATTGAAATCCTCATTGACGTGCGGGAAACACCGCCGCTGAAGATCGATCCCGACCAGATCCAGCAGGTATTCCTGAACCTGGTCCTGAATGCGCGGGACGCCATGCCCGACGGCGGGGAACTTTCGGTCTCGATCAGGCAGGTGAACGAACACGTGGAGATGCGTTTTGCCGACACGGGACACGGCATCGACGCCGAGATCAGGGACAAGATTTTCGACCCATTCTTCAGCACAAAAGGTCCGACCAAGGGCACGGGTCTGGGGCTCTCCATCTGTTACAGCATCATCAGAGACCATGGCGGCACGATCGAGATCGATACCGAGAGGGACAAAGGGGCGCTATTCATCATCAAGATGCCGACGGCAGCGTAAGACGCGCCGCAATGAAATGTGAACTATCCGGTTTTCACTTTACTTAACCCGGACAAGCCGGAAAACTTCTTAGCCACAGAGGTCACCGAGAACACAGAGAGAATCAAGAAACGGTTGCTTTTAAACTGCTTCAAGCCTTTCTCTGTGCCCTCTGGGCGCTCTGTGGCAAAAATATTTTTGCCGTTTTGAGTTGAATTTGACCCTTTAGTTACTACTGTCCGGCGGCGAGGCCGCTTAGCGGAAACGAGGTTGCAATGTCGAAAAGCATATTAATCGTAGAAGATGAAGAAACGCTGCGGGAGTCCATCAAGAGGATCTTCCTGAAAGAAGGGTTCGCGGTAGACACCGCGGATTCGGCGGAGAAGGGGCTCTCTCTGCTGGAAACGAATATATATGATGTGATTATTTCAGACATCATCCTGCCCGGCATGGACGGGATCGAAATGCTTGCGAAGGTGCGTGAGCAGCTCCCGGACCAGATATTTATCATCGTCACCGCCTATGCGTCGCTCGACACGTCGGTCAGGGCGCTCCGTACGGGGGCCTACGATTACATCATGAAGCCCATCATTCACGAGGAGATCAAGCAGATCGTCCGGAACGCGCTCCGGCAAAAAAGCCTCCAGGATGAAAATACGCTTCTCAAACGCGAAATCGGGAAGACGTACGACTTCAGCAGCATCATCGGCAAAAGTCCGGCAATCGAAGCCATTCTCGACGAGGTGCGGAAGATTACGAATACGAGAAGCAGCGTGCTGCTCCTCGGCGAGACGGGAACGGGCAAGGAACTCTTCGCGCGCGTGATCCATCACAACAGCCCGCGCCAGGGCATGCCCTTCGTGCCGATCAACTGTTCAGCGATCCCCGAGAACCTGCTCGAGACCGAACTCTTCGGCCACGTGCGGGGCGCGTTCACGGGCGCGGTTGCGACGAAAAAGGGCATCTTCGACGAGGCCGAGGGCGGTACGGTTTTTCTCGATGAGATCGGAGACATGAGTCTCGCGCTTCAGGCGAAGCTGCTGCGGGTTATCGAGGACCAGGTGATCAGACCCGTGGGCAGCACCAAGGGAATGAAAGTGGACATTCGCTTCATTACCGCGACGAACAAGGACCTGAAGACGGCGGTGAAACAGGGAGCGTTTCGCGAAGACCTGTACTACCGTATTAATGTATTTTCCCTCCAGATTCCGCCGCTTCGAGAGCGAAAAGAAGATATCGAAGAGCTTGTGCGGCACTATCTCGCCAAATATTCGCAGGAACTGGGGAAAAAGATGAAGGACCTGTCGCCCGAAACCATGGACCTCATGGTGAACTATGAGTGGTCCGGAAACGTGCGCGAACTTCAAAACGCGCTCGAACGGGCCATCCTTATTTCAGACAGCGACGTCATCAAGCGCGAGCACCTGCCCGTGGGCATGAAGACCGAAGTGTCGTTTCACTACCAAGTCTTCGACAAAAAACTCTCGATTGAGGATTACACCAAGGCATTCATTCAGAAATACCAGGGCGAATGCAACGAACAGCAGCTCGCCGACCTGCTCGGCATCACGAGAAAGTCACTCTGGGAAAAAAGAAAAAAGTGGGGGATCCTGAGATAGGGGCGAAAGCGGTTCCCGTCATGATACCTTAGTCCGCGCTCCCGCCCGCTCGCGTCCAGCGCTCGTACCCGGCATCCGCGGAAGGGAGTGGATTTATCGGGTGGATCGTTTGCATTATTTTCCGATTGTTTTTTTTGGAGATTATGTCATACTATTCGCGGAGACGATTCAATTTCTGCGAGAAAATTTCGGTCAGGTTCCTAACCAACGAGAACAGCGTGAGAGGGGGAGGCGATCATGAACCAACAGGACATCTACGCCAAAACAGACAAAGGCCTTGAAGAGATGCAAAGCAGGAAATACAAACTGCCCCAGGCGATGCGTTCGATCCTCATCATGATAGACGGCGCCACGTCAACCGGCGTTTTTCTGAAGCAGGCCGCGGCCCTGGGCAACGTATCCACGATGCTCACGGAGCTGGAAGAGCAGGGTTTTATCAAAAAAACCTCAGCTCCTGCTCCGGTGGAAAAAAATTCAGGGAAAACCGCCGAGAAGGAGTCCGGGAAAAGCGCCGACAAGTCCGGCGGAGGGCTTATAGATTTAACCGGTATTTTCACTCCCGTCAAGGACGCGGAGGGGGGGAAGAAGTAACGCCTTCAGGATTTACTCCGTCATCACCAAGAGGCTCATCATGGCGACGGACCAGATTACGTCCGTGGGCAAGTGTAGAATACAGGTGGAGTCGAACAGCAGGTCGGCGCGAGCGGGGAATTCTTCATCTTCCACCCAGAGCGTGAGGACGACAGGAACTCTCGGCAGAGGGAAAAGTCGGACCGCCGCATCGCCATACGGCGCAGGTTCACCGCCGAGGCTTTTACCTTTATCGACAAAGCCCTGTTTGTTGCCGCTGTATTTCCCCGCCACCGCATCAAGCGGGAGCATGTGCGACCCTTTTGTGAAAATATCCCCACCCGGGATGGTATCGAGCCGCACGGGTCTTCCGGTGCAGGCTATGTCCCTGGCGCTCACCAGGTACCGGAGGACCGCGAGCCGGAAAAACAATCCGAGCCGGTCCAGCAGCACAACGCTCCCGGGAGCCGCGCTTATTATCGTCCGGTCCCTCACCGACAAGTAGAAATCCATTCCGAATGATTGTAACCGAAAGCAACCGGACGGCGTATCATAAGTTGCCGAAGCCGCCTTGCACACCTCCGGCGGGCTCAATGCAGAAAGGATGTCCCACGCCTTGTTCTCACCTGGTTCGCTTATTAGATTCATACTATACCCTACCTCTTGAAAAATCGAGAGTGCGTGTCGCTTTGTTCCTTGCAGCGCCGGAGCGAATTTTTCACGAGACAGCCGACCCTTATTGTATCAGACAACTTCAGCCGTAGGTAGGATAAAAACTGATGAAGAAATCAGACAAAGACCGATATATTATCGCTTTGTATGAACTTATAATTTAAAAATAGTACGACTCAACTAATAATGGGCGTAAACTAAAAGAAACTTGGGGGAAACTCTATGCCGTGGAAGATGGTGACGGATCCTTTGGACAACCTTGGCCTATCCGCGGCCGTGGCGGCAGTACCTATAATATACCTTTTTTGGGCGTTAGCTTACATGCGGATGAAAGGGCACTTGGCTGCGCTCAGCGGCGTGCTCGTAGCTGTTCTTACGGCTGTTTTCGGATACGGCATGCCGGCGCACCTGGCAATAGCCTCTACGCTTTTCGGGGCGCTCTTCGGACTGTGGCCGGTAGCGTGGATCGTGGTGACGGCCATTTTCATTTTAAGCCTCTCGATGAAGACCGGCCAGTTCGAAATCATCAGAAATTCTCTCGCGGCGGTCACGAATGACCGCCGCATGCAGGCGCTCTTGATCGCCTTTTCCTTCGGCGCGTTCATCGAAGGCGCCGCGGGCTTCGGTACGCCGGTGGCCATTACAGGAGCGATGCTGATTGGTCTTGGTTTCGACCCCCTCTATGCCGCGGGAATTTGTCTTATTGCCAATACCGCTCCGGTCGCGTACGGCGCCATCGGGATCCCGATCATTGTAGCCAGCCAGGTTTCCGGCGTCGATCAGATGGCGATCAGCCAGCTGGTGGGGCGCACCCTGCCGTTTTTAAGCGTTCTGATCCCATTTTATCTCGTCGTGCTGATGTCAGGGTGGAAGAAGGGCATGGCGGTGTGGCCTGCCTGCCTGGTGTGCGGCGGGTCCTTCGGCATCACACAATGGTATGTTTCCAATTATGTCGGCCCGTATCTCCCCGATATTGCCGCTTCTCTCGTCTCGATCGTCTGCCTTACGTTTTTTCTCCACCAATGGCATCCGAAAGAAAGCTGGACGTTTCAGCATGAACCCGAGTCCGCCGTGAGGGAAAAGCTCAGATATACCGGCGGACAGGTATTCAGGGCTTGGGCCCCGTTCATTATTCTGTCTATCATGGTCGCCGCCTGGGGTATCCAGCCGGTCAAAGCCGTGCTTGATTACTACGGCCTCACAAAGCTTTCCATCCCCGGTCTTCATGAGATGGTGATCAGGGGCGGAAAACCCATGGCCGCGGTTTATAACTTCAATGGATTGAGCGCGGCAGGAACGGCAATCCTCTTGGCCGGCATTTTTTCAATTCCGGTCATGGGCGCATCAGCCTCGACCGTTACCACGGTCGCCGCGGAAACAGTGAAGAGGCTTCGCTGGCCCATTATCACGATCGCGGCGATCCTGGGCTTCGCGTACATTATGAACTATTCCGGAATGGCCGTGACCCTCGGTTATGCCTTTGCTCAGACAGGTTTTCTTTTCCCGTTCTTTTCCGCGTTTCTCGGCTGGCTCGGCGTATTCATGACCGGTTCCGACACCTCTTCCAATGCCCTGTTCGGAAAGCTCCAGGAAGTGACCGCCAGAGCCATCGGCGTCGACCCCGTTGTCACGGTTGCGGCGAACACCTCGGGAGGAGTATGCGGAAAGATGATCTCTCCGCAAACACTATCCGTGGCCACTGCCGCGGTCGGTCTTGTCGGGCATGAAGCGGACATCCTGCATTTTACGCTTAAGCATTCGCTTATTCTGACCTTCTTCATCGGAGTCTTTGCTTTTTTGCAGGCATATGTTATCCAGTGGATGGTGCCTGTCTACTCGCATGCGGTGACGTCTGCGCCCGCTTCCGCGGCAGCGGCGGCTTTGCCGGAAGAGGGTTTGACCTATCTGACGGTAACCGCGGGAGTTGTTCTTTTTACCATCATCTCTTCGCGGCTCGTCGGCCGGGCCGCGCCGGTTTAAATGCTCTTCGCTGTTATTAAACTTACCAGATCAATATAGCGATAGGGTTTTTGCAGAAAAGCGTCCGCTCCTGCCGCAATAAATTCTTCCTTCCGATCATCCAGACTAACGCCGATAATGGCGGCCGGGGGGAACAGCCTCCGAAGACGCTTTGTGAGGTCCGCGCCGTTCATATTCGGCATGCTGTAGTCGATAATGAAAGCGTGATACTCGCCTTTTGACGCGGCTTCCAAGGCCGACGCTCCGTCTCCGCATCCGCGCACGTGGAACTCGTAAGTCTCGAGCATGGCGCACAGGGTATCTCTCATGGGCGGATAATCTTCTATCACCAAGACAGTCATTTTTTCCATCTCGTTCCCTCCAATAAATAGACAGAAGAAGCGGGCCGGCCGGAACATACTGCCGGTAACGGCCCAATGCTTCTCGCGCCGCAATTCTCGGCAAGGGGATGCGCCCCACTTGCGAGGACGAAAAATAGTATCACATGATGCCATTATTAGTTGTGCTAGTCAATTAAAAAATACAACCACTGGTTGATGGACTTTTTCGTTGTTTTTTTCTAAAGTGCATGCATGAAAAATGAAAACAAACGCATTGGGCAGATCATCAAAGAGGCCCGAAATGCCCGCGGCATGACCCAGATGGAGTTGTCGGAGGCGATAGGCGTATCGTATCAGCAGGTGCAGAAGTACGAAAAGGGCAGCGACAATATCAGCGTGGAAAGGCTGACACAGATAGCGAAGGCAGTTAATGTGCCGATCATGCTGTTTTTTCCCGATGCAGCCGAGATGGTGGCTGAGGCCCGGACCCCCTATGGGAAACTGCCGAAGGACGAGTCAATGCTTTTACAGTTGTACCGGAGAATACCGGTTCAAAAAACAAAAAAAGCAGTAATACAACTTCTGCGGTCTCTGATGACGGATTGACATGGGCTGGTGAGCGGACGTTGATGTCGGAAATGTTCGGGATATTGAATGCCATCGGCGCGCATCGGCTCTATCCGCTTCGGATGAGGAAAGCGCGGCTGCTCGGCCCCTTTTCACACGGTAGCGACAGATCAAAATGATATGAAGCGACGAACACCGCAGGATTGACGTTACCTTTCGTATCGCATAAACGCGCCTCCATATAACTTATCGTTACAACTATGCGACAAATAGCAACTATGTGGGTTGGGTTTACGCGGTTCGCCAAAATATTTTATTTTTTAAAACGCTATATTTCGCAGTTCACTCACGTCCAGGTGCTTTTCCGAGCCCTGTTTTTCTTGATAAACGGCATCTTCATTGCATACGCAGAAGGTCGTACACGGAATGACGACAATATGCAAGGAACCCCTCTCGAGGAGATTCTTAATATGGAAAACGACATCACCATGCGGATGCTTGGGCAACAGGAAAAATACACATGGCCCTGCTTTGTAAAAGACACGCCGGAAACCGTTGTTAAGAAGAATGGGGTAAGGGATTTACTGGGCGTTCTTGAAATTTCATACAAGAACAAAATCGGCCGGACGATTATTAAGCCGTAAAAGAATCCCTAAACGGCATGTACTCCTCCTTCCCCAGTTTACTGCTCGTCTGTTTTTTTTAATTTATAAAAAGCACAGGATAGAGTAAACGACCGCCCATTAATGTTGCCACATGTGCGGGAAATGGCCAGAAACTAAGGGAATTAATGTAGGTTGCATCTTGGACGGATTAATTTATAGATGCTTATTTTTTTGATTGACAAATTGATTATATTATTATAGTCTACCGACCGTAACTTTTAAAAAATACCGGATACAGCTTCATGTTTCAAGATCTCATGCAATTCCACCATTTTCACGCTTCGACTTCATAGCGTCAATATAAAGGAGGATGTTTATGGGAAAGAAAGATGAAGTAAGTAGTACGTTTTTAGACGCATTAGAGTTCCGTGGAATCAAACGAAGAGATTTTCTGAAGTATTGTGGTGCAACTGCAGCTCTCATCGGTCTTACAGAGTTACACGCTCCGAAAATCGCAGCCGCCTTAGAAAAAGCCACCAAAAGACCACCCGTCGTATGGCTCAATTTCGCATCTGATTCAGGTTGTACCGAATCCTTCATCAAAGCATCCTACCCGAGTCCCGCAGAAGTCATTCTCGATATCCTGAGCGTTGATTACAACGAAACGATCCAGGCTGCAGCAGGCAAGCAGGTTGAAGAGATCCTTGAGGCTTCACGAAAGGCCGGCGGCTACATCCTGATCATCGAAGGCGGCATACCGACCAAAAAAGGCCACGGTATGATGGGCGGCAAAGAAATGCTCGAAGTCTTCAAAGAAATGGCTCCTCCCGCGGCAGCTATTCTGGCGATAGGAAGCTGCGCCACCGACGGCGGAGTGCCGGCGGCGAAGCCGAATCCTTCCCAGATCATCGGAACCGGCGAAGCCATGAAACGGCTCGGCATCAAGAAGCCGCTTATCAATCTCGACCTCTGCCCGGTGAACCCGGAATATCTCGTCGGTGTGGTCGTTAACTACCTCCTCCTCGGCAGCATACCGGAGCTGGATACGCAAGGCAGGCCGAAGATGTTCTACGGCCAGACCATTCACGACAGCTGCGAACGGCGCGCGCACTTTGACGCAGGCAGGTTCGTGGAAAAATTCGGCACCAAGGAAGAGTCGCTCTCGTATTGTCTGTACAAAGTAGGCTGCAAAGGGCCGATGACCTACTCGGCTTGCGCGAAGATCCAGTATAACGCACGGACGAGCTGGTGCATCAAGGCCGGCGGACCCTGCATCGGCTGCGCGGAGCGCGGCTGGACAGACAAGTTCGCAGGGTTCTACGAGCCGCTTCCCGGCGTTAAGATCCCCGGTCTCGGCGGTGTCGAGGCAGGCGCGGACAAGCTCGGCGCGGTAGCAGCAGTGGCAACGGCCGCAGGTATTGCAGTTCATGCCGCCACGACAGCGGCTTCAGGCAGAACCAAAGGACATGACGGAGGTGACAAGTAATGGCAAGGATAACGATTGACCCATTTACAAGGATTGAAGGACACCTGAAGGTCGACGTAGAGATCGAAAACGGCAAAGTGAAAGATGCCTGGATGACCGGTACGCTGTTCCGGGGGTTCGAACTCATTCTGCAGGGCAGGGACCCGAGGGACGCCTGGCACATTACGCAGCGCATCTGCGGCGTCTGTCCTACTTCCCATGGTCACACCTCGACCATGAGCATGGACGATGCTTTTAAAGTAAGACCGCCGGATAACGGTCGTATCATCAGGAACATCATCGAGGGTGCGCAGTTTCTCCACTCGCACATCCTCTGGTTCTACCATTTGGCCGCCCTCGACTATGTTGACGTCGTATCGGCGCTGAAAGCGAACCCCAAGGAAGCCTCGCTCAAAAAAGTACAGCAGAAGGTAAAATCCTTCGTCCAATCCGGACAGCTTGGTCCCTTTGCCAATGCTTATTGGGGCCATCCGGCTTACAAACTGCCCCCGGATCTGAACCTGCTTGCCGTTGCGCACTACCTTCAAGCGCTCGATATGCAGGCAAAGGCTTCACAAGTCAGCGCTATCTTCGGCGGCAGAATGCCCATGACCATGACGAGCCCTCCGGGCGGCGTTACGCATGTGCCGAGCGTCGATGACCTGAAGAATTACCTGTTCCGCGTGAAGGAACTCCAGGACTTTATCGACAATGTGTATATTCCTGATGTCATGGCGATTGCGCCGTACTACCTTGACCAGGCCGGAGTCGGCAAGGGACCCGGAAACTATCTCGCATGGGGCGTGTTCGAGGATGCTTCCTTTGATCCCAAGAAACGTCTCCTGCCGAGGGGCGTGCTGCTCGCTTCGGACTTCCCGAAGGTCCATGAGGCCAAGGCCGAGGACGTTGCGGAGCATACGTCGCATGGCTGGTATAAGAACGCCAAACCGCTCAACCCGAGCGTCGGCGTGACGGACCCTGAGTATTCCGGATACGACGCCAACAAGAAATATACGTGGTCCAAGGCGCCCCGGCTCAAGGGTAAAGCCATGGAAGTCGGTCCTCTTTCGCGGATGCTCGTGGCATATGCGTCCGGTCAGCCCCAGGTGGTAAAGATGATCAACAGCACCCTGACCGCGATCGGCCATCCGGGAAATCCCGCGGTGCTCCAGGGCATCATCGGCAGAATCGCAGCGCGTGCGCTCGAGACCAAGCTGGTAGCGGACTCCATGCTTACGTGGGGCATGGAAATTATCGAGAACATCAAGAAAGGCAATGCGGCGGTCTACAACGACTATAAGATCCCCGAGAAGGCACAGGGCATCGGCCTTTGGGAGGCGCCCCGCGGTGCTCTCGGACACTGGATCGACGTAGACGGGAAGAAGATCAAGAACTACCAGGCCGTGGTGCCCTCGACGTGGAATTGCTGCGGACGGGACGACAACGGCGTGCGTGGACCGGTCGAGGAAGCCCTCGTCGGCACGAAGGTGCATGATCCGGAAAAGCCGCTCGAGGTCATACGCATAGTCCACTCGTTCGATCCGTGTCTTGCTTGCACGGTGCACGTGATCCATCCTGAATCCAACCGAATCATGGACTTCAAGGTCTGTTAAAGGGGGAGGACGCCATGAAAAATGAGAACGTAAGGGAGTGGAGCCTCGGCTACCTCCTGGACCACTGGATCAGGGTCGGCGCCATAGCCGTGCTTGTCTTTACCGGGTTCTATATCCACTGGCCGTTTATAACCGGTGGGCCGGAAAGCTTCATCATGGCCTGGATGAGATTTTTCCATTTCGTCGCAGCCTATGCTCTTGTTTTGGGTCTTGTGGTGAGAGTGTACATGGCCTTCCGCTCGACCTTTGACAGCGATTGGAAAGATTTTTCGATCACCGAGAATATCAAGAACATTCCGGATATTCTCAGCTACTATCTCTTTATCAAGAAGTCGCACAAGGACTATCGGAAGTACAATCCGCTGCAAGCGCTCGCCTACTTGTGGGTGGCCGCGCTGATCGTATTCGAAGCATTGACGGGTTTTGCAATCTACCACGGAAGCGTGTTCGGGCTTATTCCTGCGCCGGGTGCGTTCCGCTGGGTCAGTTCAATACTCGGCGGTGAATCGTACACGAGAATCTGGCACATCCTGACGATGTGGTTTTTCATCATCTTTTTGGTGATCCACGTCTACATGAGCGCCATGATATCGATGGTCAACAAGGACAAGACATTTTCTTCAATCTTTACCGGTTTTAAGCTGAAAAAACACTAATTATGACTTCTGATCAACAGATGCGGGGAGGCGTGAACACGCCTCCCCGCAAAATTTTAATAATGGGCGTAGGCAATCTCTTGCTTACCGATGATGGTTTTGGCGTTCATGTCATCAATTCCCTCAACCCCGCCGATTTCCCGGAAAATGTAACCCTGCTTGAGGCAGGCACTGTCAGTCACCAGCTGATCCCGATGTTTCGCGAACTCGACATGCTTATTATTATAGACGCGGTCGAGGCTGGAGACACGCCCGGCTCGGTGTTTCGCTTTACTCCTGAAGATATGCAATTCAAATGTCAGCAAAAGCTTTCGCTCCACCAGATCAGCCTGATCGATGTCCTTCAAATGGCGGAGCTGACCGGAAGCAAACCGGAAACCATCATTATCGCTGTTCAGCCCAAAGACGTCAAGACCCCGTCGATGGAATTGAGCGCTGAGATAAAAGCCCTTATCCCGAAAGTTACGGAGTTGATATTCCAGGAGCTAAAAAAGGCAAACGTCCTTTGATCGTCTGCCGTCCACGCTGCGTGCCGCAATTCCCTTCCCTTGATGTGAAAAATCGTATGCAGGTCTTGACACGCCGTCCCATATGTGGGATAACTGTCCGGAACGGCATTTGACGTTATGAGTTAATTTGTTCGGCAAAAAGATAGGAACGACCTATGTGTCTCGCCATTCCTTCACTGGTCATTACCGTAGATGACCTTATGGCCACAATTGATGTTTGTGGCGCGCGCAAGCAGGTGAGCCTTATGCTCATGCAGGAGCCGCCCCGGATCGGGGATTACGTTCTCGTTCATGCCGGTTTTGCTCTGCAAACGATAGAGAAAGAACGCGTTGAATCAGGAGAGATCATGCACGAATCATCCATTGCCATCAGCATTCTCGATGTCGTACAGTCAAAATGCATTGCGGCAGGCTATAACTCCATCGATTCCGTCCGGGTCCGCATTGGAAAGGCGGCAGGCATTCTTCCCGAAGCGCTTGTTTTCGCGTTCGATGCGGCCAAGATGGATTCGATAGCCAAGAATGCGAAACTTGAGATAGAGTCCGTCCCCATCGGGGGCGTGTGCAAAGACTGCAAAAAAGAATTTCTCGCCGTGGAAGGCGCGCAATATGTGTATGCTTGCCCCCATTGCGGCTCAAAAGCGTTCGATATTACCAGCGGCCGCGAGATGGATATTGTGGACATGGAGGCAACGTAATGAAGGTCAAGGTAGTAACCCGCATACTCGAGGCGAACGACCGTATCGCCGCGGAGAACCGAAAACGCTTCAAGGAGGCCGGGGTCTATGTCATTAACCTCATGGGCACGCCCGGCGCAGGCAAAACCACTCTTCTTGAACGGACCGTCGGCGCGCTGAAACCTCATCTCAGGATCGGCGTTATCGAGGGGGACATCGTCGGGAGCGACGACGCGGAACGCATCGGCGCCCTCGGTGTTCCCGTTGTGCAGATAAACACCGGTGGAGCCTGCCACCTGGATGCAAACATGATCAGCGAGGTGCTTCCGGAGTTCCCGCTTAAGGAACTGGACCTTCTGATCGTCGAGAACGTGGGCAACCTGGTGTGTCCAGCCGAGTTCAACGTAGGCGAGGACATGAAGGTGATGGTGCTCTCTCTTGCCGAAGGGCATGACAAACCGCTCAAATATCCGCTTATGTTCCGAGAATCCAAAGCCCTGGTGCTGAACAAGATCGACCTCCTCCCGTACATGAATACGGACCTGAACAAGGTGAGGAACGACTCGCTGGCCCTTAATCCGAAACTCAGCATATTCGAGGTCTCCTGCTCTACAGGCGCGGGAATAGATAAGTGGGCCACATGGCTCTCCGGGCTCAAATCATAGTCAAAGGGATCGTGCAGGGCGTCGGTTTCAGGCCCTTTGTCTATAACCTTGCCGGTTCCCTCAAGCTCAAGGGGTTTGTCACGAATACGAGCGAGGGCGTATTCATCGACGCCGAAGGACCCGCGCTTGCGGAATTTATCGAGAAGCTTCGGGACCAGGCCCCGCCTCTTTCAGAAATCACCGACGTTTCCGTCAGCCCGCTTCCTTTTCATGGATATTCCGATTTCACCATCCGCAAGAGCGCCGATCAAGGCGGTCGCTTGCCGTTTACCCTGATCTCTCCCGATGTTTCCATCTGCGACGATTGTTTGCGCGAACTGCGCGATCCGGCAAACAGGCGTTACCTCTATCCGTTCATCAACTGCACGAACTGCGGCCCCCGTTACTCCATCACCAAAGCGGTCCCGTATGACAGACCGAACACCACCATGGCGGACTTCACGTTGTGTCCTGAGTGTTCGAAAGAATACCACAATCCTGAAGACCGGCGGTTCCATGCTCAGCCGAACGCCTGCTTCACCTGCGGCCCCCAGGTTACTTTCGAGCTCACTAACGCGGCGTACAACAAGCCGGGCCATGCGACGGGTATTGCGGCCGCCATCGAGCTGCTGAAACAAGGAGGGATCGTCGCGGTAAAAGGTCTCGGAGGATTTCATATCGCCTGTGACGCATCGAACGACTCCGCGGTCAAGCGTTTGCGGGAAAAAAAGAGAAAGAGTAATAAGCCTTTTGCCGTCATGGCCCCCTCCTTACAAACGGCGCAGGAGTTCTGCGTCGTATCCGAAGAGGAACAGGGCCTGCTCCTTTCCAACCGGCGTCCTGTCGTGCTTCTTGCCGGAAAGGAAGGCGCGTTTCTCTCGGCCGCTGTGTCGCCGCAAAACCGCTTCATCGGCGTTATGCTGCCGTATACGCCTTTGCACCAGCTTTTGTTTTATCATCCCCTGCGGCCGGGACATGGACCCGAGACGCCTCATTTTACCGCCCTGGTCATGACGAGCGGAAATTTGTCGGAAGAGCCTATTGTTCGGGACAATCAGGAAGCGCTCGAAAAACTCTCCGGCCTCGTAGACGGATTTTTGTTCCATAACCGAGATATATTCATGCGGGTCGACGACTCGGTCGTGCGGATTTCGGAATTAAAAGAGGGCAGCCCAGCCTCCGCAGCTCCAACACCGAAACCCAAAATATCGTTCATCCGCCGTTCGCGGGGATATGCGCCGGACGCTATCCGGTTTCACGACGACGGTCCCGAGGTCCTCGGCTGCGGCGCCGATTTGAAGAACACCTTCACGCTCACGAAGGGGCCATTTGCCGTCA
>JBGPUS010000010.1:0-23529 GCA_041491325.1 Nitrospirota bacterium
AGAGTGACTTCCTGAAGCCGATGCCCACGTCCATGACCGCGATCTTGACAATGTTCTTGTTCAGGCTCGGGAAACGATATTTCTGGATACCGACGAAGCCTTTGTTCTCGCTGTGCTCGATGATATTCTGACAAATTTCGGACAGCGCCACGATAAAGCCGTTGATGGCCCGCTCATCGTAGTGCAAATGGGTCGCGAGGATGGCCTGTGCGCGGTCTCTTACCCTGCCGACGATGAAGTGGATGTCATTGGACTTTTCGATGGGGGTGATTTCGAGCAGCACGTCGGAGTCAGCGCTCCGTTGGTATTTTGCTTCAAGGTCGGAAGCAGACGTGTCGAGAGAAAAGTATTTGGCTGCGAACGTGAAAAAGTCCATCCGATGGAGGTACTTAAGCACTTCACCGGATTGCGGCAGGAGGACGGTCTTTTTAATGTCTTCGAGCATGCAAAGCTCGCCGATTTCAAGGAGCCCCAGCATGCCGTAGGGGTCGATAAAGGAAACATCTCGGAGGTCGATCTGTTCCGAGCGGATAAAGGACAGGAGCGTCCGGTCAAAGGTCTCTTCGGTGATCTGGGTCATGGAAGGAGAAGATAATCAGATCGAAGCTGATAGCTCATAGTGGAAAGTAATAATACGAGATACGACCCGCAAGCCATGCAGTGCTTTTTTCATGCATTGCACGTTTTGCGGGCATTCTCAGCATTGGGCTTTATCTTCTTGTGGAGGCTCGGGGACAATCTGCACCCCGCCGTCCGCGCCCTGGGGCACGCAGCATTTAATCGCGTCAAAGGCAAGAAGAATGCGTTTCTCTTTTTCGATGCGTTCAACCGATAAAGCGCTATTGTCCATCTTGGACAGCAGTTCGACCAGCTGTTCTCTGACCGGTATGGCGCCGAAGCCTTCTCCGATCACCTTGCCAGTCGCGGTATCCAGTACTTCGGCGGTTATCGGATCGGCTACCACGGCAAACGGGACAGGCGGAGAATCAAGGACCCGCGCGGCTGCTACTGCCTGTCGTTCCCGGGAGGTCAGAGAACCGGAAGAGCATTTGACGAGCATGGCCTTTCTCCCATCTATTGAAACGAGAAAATCCACTGACGAAGAGGCCGTTTCCTGCCCCAGCTTCACCTCGAAGGACACGCCCTTCCGTACATCCTCCTGTTGATATCCTTTCTTCTCCCGGAGCAGGTATTCGATCATCTTTCTCGCTTCGTCGGCGAGTCCGTCACCGTCCAGAATTTCTTGCTTCAGGATGTTGTTTATTTTCTCTTCACGGGAAAAATCCGGATTGTTCATGGCTCCCTTATTTCGTGTTATCGTTTCTTCGATTTTTTCGTTGATGCTTTTTTTGTCGCAGATTTTTTCGGCTTCACAGAACCGGCTTTCTTTACCGTTTTCTTTATGGTTTTCTTTATGGCTTTCTTCACAGCTTTCTTTGCGGCTTTCTTCGCCGGTTTCTTTACTGCCTTCTTCGCCGTCGCCTTCTTCTTCGGCAACGCGGAGGTCGCCGCGGACACTGGTCGTTTCGCGATTGCGGTCTCTTTCGGAGATGAGGTGACCGCCGGAATTTGGAGCGGCGGCAAATCGCGTTTAACCCGGACAGGCCTGGCCGGCAAGATGCCGAGGATGTCCCGTTCACGAACGAGGATCCGGTCCTCTCCGTCTATCTTGTAAGTCCGGCCGGCATATTGCTCATAGAGCACCCGGTCCCCCGGCTTCACAATCGTAGGAATGAACCGGCGATCCTTTTTTTCTTTCTTCTTTTTAAAATCTTTCTCTTCTTCATAGGCGCCCGGTCCTATCGCCTCGACCACACCCTCGTGCGGCTTATCCTTTGCTGAGTCCGGGATATATAGTCCACCCTCGGTCAAATCCTCCGCAACGGACGGATGGACCACAGTCCAATCTTGCAGCGGCGTCAATTTCATAGCTTACCTCCTCATCGTTGATAGTTGAGTTATTATACGGGAAAAAGACGCGTCTGTCAAAAAATGCTTACGCGGGGACCGAGCTTGACATCATAAGGGGCTTATAGTATACATAATTCTATACAAGCAACGAATTGAATATGGAGGCTCACCTATGAAAACAATCGTACTAGCAACGTTAGCGGCACTCATCCTGCTTTGCGCCGGGAACACGGTCACGGCAAAACCGCTTGCTTTGGACACGGATAATCTGGAAATAGACGGTTCCTTTGCCTTTGCTTCAGGTCCGGGAGATTTCGACAGCGGCTTCGGCGTAAATTTCGGCGCGGGATACATGCTTAACACCCTGGTCAAAAACCTTCAGGGTAGAGTTGACGTGGGTTATTTTGATTTTAGCCGGGACGTTCCGGGCACGAGTCTTTCTTATTGGCGAGTGCCGATCACGTTCAGCGCGCGGTATTATGTCCCGCTCCTTGACAATTTGAAGGCCTTCGGCCAGGCCGGCGTGGAAACCAGTTGGGATTCCTATGAGTATGTCGACGCATACGGCAAACGCTCAAAGACCCAATTCAACATCGGGCTATCGCCGGGAGCCGGTGTCGAATTATTCGCCACTAAAAATCTGAGCGTCTTCGGGCTGATTCGTTCACACTGGATTTCGGACAGCTATTTCAGCATGCACTTCGGCGCTGCTTACCATTTTTAGCAACAGTCAGGATTGCAGTTGATACAACAAGGCCGTCACAGCTCCGCGGCCAGCTCGGGAAAACGCTCTTCCATGAAATGCTGTGCCGTCTTTCTGGCGAGCGCGGCCGTGGGTTGCTGCATCACGAGCGACGCAAGCTCGACCGCGTCCTGCATGCGCACCGAGCGGACCACTTTTTTAACCCAGGAAATCGACGCTACATTCATGCTGAGGCGCTGAAATCCCATGCCGATCAGGATCGCGGCATAGAGCGGATCTCCAGCCATTTCCCCGCACATCGCGAGGGGAATATTCTGCTGCTGCGCTGCGTCCGCGACCCGCCGGAGCAGGCGGAGCACGGCGGGGTCGAGCGGCTCGTACATGTACGCCACGTGTTCGTTCAAACGATCTATGGCGAGCGTGTACTGGATCAGGTCATTCGTGCCCACGCTAAAGAAAGCCGCTTCCTTGGCAAGCAAATCCGCGATCAGGGCGGCCGATGGTATCTCGATCATCACGCCAATTTCGATCTGCTCGTTGAAAGCTATTCCTTCGGATCTGAGCCCCGCCTTCACCTCTTCAAGGACACTTTTGGTTTCGCGCAGCTCTTCAAGGCCCGAGATCATGGGCAAGAGGATCTTGATGTCCCCGTGCGCCGTGGCCCTCAGGATACCCCGAAGCTGGGTCTTGAAAATATCGCGCTTATGCAGGCTGAAGCGTATTGCCCGCAGCCCGAGCGCGGGGTTGGCTTCTGTTTCAAATTCACCGGCCAGCCCGATCTTATCGCCGCCCAGATCGAACGTCCGTATCACGACCTCGTGCGGATGTGCGCGTTCCGCGACCTGACGGTAGGCCTGGTAGTGCTCTTCTTCGCTCGGCAGGTTCGGTCTGTTCATAAACAGGAACTCGGTCCGGTAGAGGCCGATGCCGGTTCCGCCATGGTCCTCCACGGACGATACTTCCTCGGGCAATTCAATGTTGCCCTGGAGGTGAACGACGTGGCCGTCGAGCGTTTCAGCCGGAAGCGTCTTGAGCTTTTCGAGTTCATGTTCGAAATATTTGTATTTGCGGTGCCGTTTGAGATAATCGAGGAACGTCTGTTCGTCCGGGTCCACGATCACCACGCCGTGGATCCCGTCCAGAATGACGACGTCCCCGGTCTTGACCGCGGCAGTGATGTTCTCCAGCCCGACAGCGGCGGGAATGCCAAGGGAACGCGCTAGAATGGCGGTATGGGACGTGCGGCTGCCGGCGTCCGTGGCAAAGCCGAGGATCTTGTCTTTCCGCATCACAAGGGTGTCGCTCGGGGCCAGGTCGTGGGCGATGATCACCGCCTCATCCTTGATCTCGGCGAGACTTTCCTGCTTGTGGCCGACGAGGTTTCTGAGGATCCGCTCGCCGATCTGTTCGACATCATGCTTGCGCCCGCGGAGGTATTCATCCTCGATCATGTCGAACTTGAGACTGATGGCGGTGATCGTATCCTTGAGCGCGCCCTCTGCGTTTATGCGCGACTCCTTGATCCGCTTGACCGCGCCGTCAACGAGCATCTTGTCCTCAAGCAGCATGATGTGCGTATCAAGAATATACAGATGGGACTTTCCGAGTCCCTTGCTTACGCGCTTTTTAAGCTCCTCGAGCTGGGCTTTGGACAGCTCCACGGCTTTCTTGAACCGGGCGACCTCGGCCTTAACGGTGATCTCCTCGATCCCCCTGCCCGCGACAACCACCTTGCGGCGGTCGAGAAGATATGCCCTGCCGATGACGATGCCCGGGGAGGCCATGATACCCCTGTATATTTTTTCATGCATAAGTCGATTTTCCTGAATGGTTTATTTGTGAATAAAACCCGCCGGTTTTCGGCGGGAATGCGTTATTCCTTCTCTCCGAACTTCTCCTTAAACAGCCTTTCAAGGCCCGCAATCGCCTGGTCTTCATCATCCCCCTGCGCCAAGACTCTAACCATGCTCCCTTTGGCCGCGGCGAGCATCATGATCCCCATGATGCTCTTTCCGTCCACTTCAAGGTCGTCCTTGACGAGAGTGATCTTCGATGCGAACGCGCTCGCGGACTTGACGATCTGGGCCGCGGCCCTCGCATGGAGACCGAGTTTGTTCTCAATCAGCAAATCTTTTTTTTTCATTAAATCACTCCCGCATACGCCAAGACGAGACAGACCGCGGCAAAACCCAGCATGAGTTTGAGCGGAGAAACGCCCCTGCGCAAGATCAGTATAAGGACCAGCGTGAACGCCAGTCCGGAAAACGCTAAAACCGCCCCGGGGACGTTCAGCGACAATTTGAATGCCGGTTGCCAGGCCGGCATCACACCGAGAATGCCGCCGAGCGCGGCTAGGGAAACGATCTTAAAGCGTTTTGCCATCTTCGTGAAGCGGTAGCGCGTCATCAGATCGACAGCGTCGCCTCCGCTGATGTATCCCCAGAACAACACTGAGGTCCTGAGCCCCACATGCCAGATATTATATAAAAGCAGAAACAACAGGGGCGCCCACCATGAACCCGTCAGGAGCAGCGCCGTGGCCGTCACGGCAGCGAACGGCTTGAGCGCGCCCCAAAAGAAACTATCACCTAAGGCGCCGAGCGGCGCCATGAGCGACGCTTTCAGTTCCTGCACGTCCACAGCGGTATTCCGGCCAGAAGCCCGATCTTGCTCCAGCCGCACCACCGCGCCGAGAATGAACGAAGCAAGATACGGCTGAGAATTGAAATAGTCCATGTGGAGTCTTATCCGGGATTCGTACTCAGCCTGGTCCGGATAGAGTTTTCTGATGACCGGCTCAAGGGCATACGCAAATCCGAGCGACTGCATCCGTTCGAAGCTCCACGACGCCTGAATCAGGAACGAGCGCAGAAAGACGGTGAGAAGGTCCCGGATGCCTATATTCTTATCGCCGAATTTCATAATATCTCGCCCCCAGCCACCCGCACAATACGGTCGCAACGATGATGATGACCGCGGGAGCACGGAGCAGTTGTCCCACGGCAGCCGCGAAAAAGCCGCTGAGCAAAAAATAATCGATGGTTTTCATCGATAATTTGCGCGCGACCAGAGCTACCCCGAGCAGCGGGAGAAACTTCACGAACACGGATAGTGCCCGGTGAACCGTGTCGGGCATATATCCGAAAACCGCCAGGGCCGCAAGCCCCGCGGGTAGAAACAGCAAATACAGAACGAATGATTTTAAATAAAACAGGGTAAGACCCGAGAGGTGCGCCCGGGCCAACATGCGTCCCGCGCGTTCCCCTGTCGCCGCCGCGGCTTTCGCGATCCAGCGGGCATTCCATTTCCGAACAAGCGCGTCGGCCGTCATCGTAACCGGCGCCATGACCGTCGTCAGGAGCAGGCAGAAACCGATCACCGGAAGCGGAGCCGCCGTCTGGCTCCCCAGCGCCGCAATCGCCGTTGCGGACACCGCGCTGACCGTGGAATTCGCAGGGACAAAAGTGCCGACCGGCATATCGAGCACCCATATCAATTCGAGCACGGCCCCTATGACGGTTCCGGCGACCGGATCACCGAGCGCCCATCCGGTGAGGGGGCCGGCCACGATGGGTTGTGAAATCATAAATTGCCCGGCCGCGGTCCTGTCCAGCCCGATGAGCCCGCCGAAGAGCGCGGTGCCCGCTATGGCAAAGACCGTATGGCTATCAAACATCAGCATGAATGCCCCCGTATGCTTCGCTCCTGACCGAGTGTTGTGTCGCTATTTGCCTGCTCGGCAGGCGGAACACACGTTACCGAGCAATCGCGGCTTCTGATTGGGCACGGTCTGAATTTCAACTTGAATGCCCCGGGCTGTGAGCTCCTGAAGCGCGGCCAGATCATTCTCATCGACGGCAAGCACGTCCAGGAGCTTTTGTTTGCCCGGCACATAGCGCATCCCGCCGATGTTCAGCCGGGGACACTCTAATCCGAATTTCAATGCACGCACAACATCGGTCGGATTGGAGAAGAGCAGAATGTCACGCTCTGCGCTGGACGCCGAGGAGCTTGCCCGTTTGCTGATATCCTCGACCCGTCCGATTTCGACCTTTATACCCTGAGGCACGGAGAGTTTCATGATCGAACACTGAAGCGTATTCGAAGCCACGGCGTCGTCCGCAACGAGGATGCGGGTCGCTTTGAGGAAGTTCACCCAGCCTTCGACCACCTGCCCATGAATCAAACGGTCGTCTATGCGGCTTAGGACCACCATACGATCACTTCGTCCCCTTCAACATTTGACTTGCTATTACAATGCTTTTCTGCGCCGCCTCCTGGACGATCTTTGCGAGCTCCGGCAGCGTTTTTTCGTCCCTGTGGTTCGCAAACTTAATGAGCATGGAAAGGTTGACGCCGGTAACGACTTCGGTTGCGTCCCCGAGAAAAGCAAGGGCGATATTGGAGGGGGTCCCGCCGAACATGTCCGTAAGCAACATGACACCTCGTTTTCGGTCGACTTTTTTAATGGCGGCCTGCAACTCGTCCCGCAGTAATTCGGGAGCGCTCTCCTGCTTCACGCTGACCGTTGCCACCGACTCGATTTTTCCCACAATCATTTCAGCGGCCTTCACCAGTTCGGCGCCCATGTCCTCGTGACATACTACCACAAGTCCGATCATTCTTCCGTCTCCTTTCAACAGTGCCGTAGACTCTTTAGACCCCCACATCCCGGTGCTTGATAGTGACCTCATAGCCGCTCGTTCTGAGGCGCTCCGCCGTCAAAAGGGAAACGGCTATCGAACGATGCCTGCCGCCCGTGCACCCAAAGCCGATCGTCAGGTAGCTCTTACCTTCGCTGCGATAGCGCGGCAAAAGGTACTCAAGGAAATCCTGAAGCCTGTCCAGAAACTCGCCGGAACCGGGCCGTGCCATGATGAAATCACTGACCCTCGGATCTTCTCCCGTAAGCGCCCTCAAATCCGGTTCAAAATGCGGATTCGGCAAAAATCTCAAGTCAAACAATAAGTCCAGCTCATACGGCACGCCGTATTTGTACCCAAAGGTTACCAGCGTGATCACCATCGGCCTTCCCGGCCCCCCGGTGGCATAGTGCCGCTCAATTGTCTGCCGCAGATCGTGGATCGTATAGTCCGTTGTATCAATGACCTGGTCGGCCAGCTTTTTGACTTCGGTAAGGGCCGCTCGTTCCCCCTTGATGCCGTCCAACAGCGGCGTTGTCCCCCTCGCGAGAGGATGGGGCCTTCGCGTCTCGCTGAAACGCCGCACAAGGGCCTGGTCCGCCGCGTTGAGGAACAGCATCTCGATGGCGCTTCCGCGCGTTTTTAACTCGCTGTAGAGGCCGGGAAACCGGCCGGGAAAGCCTTTTTCCCTGATGTCGAGGCCGACGGCGGCGTACGCGATATCATCTGCGTTCTCCGCGTATTCGATAAACGCCGACAGCAGCACGAGCGGCAGGTTGTCCACGCAGTAAAACCCGATGTCCTCGAACGCCTTGAGTGCCGCGCTGCGCCCGGAACCCGAAAGACCCGTGACCACCACCATGCGCGTACGATTCATGAGACAAGCCTTTTTTTCAGCCTTCTGCTGAGTTCGCGGGCGGCAAAAACGCCTCGCTGCTTCAGCATCTGGTTCCGGGCGGCGACCTCGATAAGCGTGGACATGTTCCGTCCCGGTTTTACCGGCAGTTTAAGATAGGGCAAGTTGGTCCCCAACAAGCGGTGCCGCCGCTCGCGCAGACCGACGAGACTATACTGGTGCCCCTGCTGCCATTCTTCCAATTCCACGACCAGCCCGATGGTACTCGATCCGGCCGTGGCGGATTCTCCATACAAGGCCCGGATATTGATGACGCCGAGACCCCGGATTTGCAAATGATCGGCGCCCATCTCAAGCGGCCTGCCGCTTATCCCCTCTTCCGTTGTTTCCAAAATCACCACATCGTCCGCGACCAGTTTATGGCCTCGAAGCACAAGATCGAGAGCGGCTTCGCTCTTCCCGACCGCGCTTTCGCCGATGATAAGCGTTCCGAGCCCAAAAATCTGAACGAGCACGCCGTGCACGCTCACTCTTCGGCCGAGCTTTCCCAGCAATAACCGGTTCAATTTCGGGACATTGCCCGTTTTCAGGACCGGGATACCCGCGGTCTCGGCAGTATCGAGGAGTTCCTGACAGTTCGTACGACCGCTTACCACGATGCAAGCGGGCTTCTGCTTCATGATTGATTGAAGGAGCCGCAACCGGTCCTGTCTGGAAAGTGACTTAAGGTAGGCTGTCTGACTCGGGCGAATATGCAGAACGCCGGAGGCAAGGGCGCTTAACGGGGCGGGGGAAGCGAAATCGGGTGCGGAGATCTGCGCCGACGTAATCACCCTCCCCAGGCCCGCGCGTCCCGCAAGGACCGTTAGTCGCGTTCCTAAATCTTTGACCGTGATCTTCACTCGAAAATACCCTTCTCCAAAACGCCGTCCTTTCGTGAGGGGAAAGCGCATGATGGATATGGAAGATTCATGTGTGCCGTGCGGCCTGCGGCTGAGGGTATTTTTTGTCCTCTTCGCAAATCAGCCGACGGAGCTCCTCGCTCCCCGAAACCCGCTTCAAGTCTTCCCGCAAAACAGGGTTTTTGAGAAGCCGCGAAATCCTGGCCAACGCTTTAAGGTGTTCTCCGGGTTTATCGTCGGGCGACAGGAGCAGAAAAAAAAGATGGACGGGTTTTGCGTCCAGCGACAGGAAATTAACGCCCCTGCTCGATCTTCCGAAGGCGACGATCATCTCGGGCAGGCTCCGCAGCTTGGCGTGGGGAATGGCCACGCCGTCTCCGATGCCCGTGCTGCCGAGAGACTCCCGTTCACGCAGCACGCGAACCAACTCTTCCTCGTCCTCGATCCTCCCCTTGGCTTTGAGCAGCCGGGAAAACTCGTGGAGGACCTCCTCTTTACCGGTCGCCTCAAGCTCCGCGATAATAACGTCGTCCTGCAGCAAGTCCCTGATCATGGCCATTGCGAAGCCTTAGACAGACGGCTCGATGAGACCGATGTTCCCGTCTTTTCTCTTATAAATGACGCTGATGTGGCCGCTGCCGGCGTTTGAAAAAATGAAAAAATGCTTATCCAGAAGTTCCATCTGCATGACCGCCTCTTCGGCTGTCATGGGTTTAAGATCAAACTGCTTTATTTTTATGATCTGCGGCACCGAATTTTCTGAAGAGGGCTCTTCTGGCGCGACGTCCCCCATCTTCCCGCTTAGGTGCTTGTGGTCGGCCAGTTTTTCCTTGTATCTCCTGACCCTCCGCTCGAGCTTTTCGACAAGCAGGTCAATGGCGGAATACATTTCTTCGGTTTCCTCCGACGCCTGGATCAGCACGCCGTTCGACTTTATCGTCGCTTCCGCGAAATGATGGACCTTTTTGATGACCGAAAGAGTGACCACGGACTGAACCGCCTTGGGAAGATACTTGTCCAGGCGGCTGAATTTATCCGTGGCGTACTGCCTGAGCGAATCCGTCACATCGATGTTTCTTCCTAGTACGGTAACCTGCATAAATGCCTCCTTGGTGAAAAAACTGTTTTCTCTATCGGTGTTTAGTTTTTATGGGTAATTTTAATATTTCTGAAAAAACGCGCTCGACTGATGAATGAAGCGGCGCTGAATCATGTCCCGATCCGTCTTCTGACGCTCGTCGGCGGAATCCTAAGTTCCTCCCGGTATTTCGCGACGGTCCTTCTCGCGATCTCAATACCCTGAGCTTTTACCGCGTCCACAATCTGCTGGTCTTTGAGCGGCGCGGACGCGTCTTCTTCCTTGATCATCTTTTGAATGATGTCTTTAACGGTGAGGGAAGAGACTTCGGAGCCGGAGCCTGCCCCGACCGAAAAGCCGGTCGTAAAAAAATATTTCATCGGGAAAAGGCCCTGCGGCGTGTGCATGAATTTATTCGTCGTGACACGGCTGATCGTGGATTCGTGCATGCCGATATCTTCCGCTACGTCTTTGAGCACCATGGGTTTCAGATGCGCGATCCCATGGTCGAAAAAATCAAGTTGGAACTTAACGATGCTTTCCGCTACCCGGTAAATCGTCTTATTCCGCTGCTCCATGCCTTTGATGAGCCATTGCGCGGACCGCAAGCGCTCCTCGACATACTCCTTGGTAACTTTGTCGATACTGTCCTTGTGGCTCAACAGTTTTCGGTAGTAGGGATTAATGCGGACCGACGGAAGTCCGTCCTCATTGAGCTGCACGACATAACGTTCCTCTATTTTGATCACGTAAACGTCGGGCGTAACATAGTTCGTGTCGGAGGGAAGATAGGGTCTGCCGGGCTTCGGCTCCAGGTCGTGGATAATGACCTGGGACGCCTCCATCACTTCCTGGATCGTCACGGAAAGGACCTTGGCAATGGCCTGGTATTTTCTTTTCTCCAGGTCCTGCAGATGATCCTGCACGATCTTCTCCACGAGCGTGCCCTGGAGGTCCAGTTGCCTTACCTGGATCAACAGGCATTCCCGGAGATCGCGCGCGCCGACGCCGAGCGGGTCAAAACTTTGAATAAGCTCCAGCGCCCGCTCCAACTCCGGGAGTGTCAGCTCGGCCTGTTGCCCGACTTCCTCGAGTGACGCGCGAAGATAGCCGTCATCGTCGAGGTTGCCGATGATCCATTCGCCGCCTTTTACGATAGGGGTATCTGAACTGGAAAGGTGGAGCTGCCACAGCAGGTGGTCGCTCAGCGATGGAAGACGCGTGAGCGTCTGATCGTAGGACGGCAGTTCTTTATTGTCCGCTTCCGCGGAGCCGTAATCACGCCCGTCGCCGAGCTCATTGATGTATTCATCCCACTGCGGGCCGACTTCGAGGTCGTTCTTGAGTTCTTCCGTTCCTTGCGCCTCGGGAACGGTCTCCGTGGAAGACAGGAGGGACTCTTGCATTTCTGAAGAAGAGGCCCCTTCTTCTTCAGAAGCGTCCTCGGCGGATTCAGGAGACACTTCCTCCAACACGGGATTCTCGATGAGTTCCTGGGAAACCGACTGGACCAGTTCGAGCCGCGACAGCTGCAGCAGCTTGATGGCCTGCTGAAGTTGCGGCGTCATGATCAGTTTTTGCTGCAATCTTAGTTCAAGCCGTGCTTCCATAATAGATTTAAACCGAAGTACGGTTTCGCACGTGAGCGGTCCGCTTCTCCGATTTGTCTCCTGATTTCGCCTTTGTTCCTATTATAACCTAAAAGTCTCGCCGAGATAAAATTGACGCACGCGCGGGCTCGCCGTAATTTCCGCAGCCGTCCCCGCCTCGATGATCTGGCCTTCGCTGATAATGTAGGCACGATCGGTGATGGCGAGCGTTTCCCTGACATTGTGATCGGTTATCAAGATTCCGATTCCCTTGCTCTTGAGGAGCGTGATAATTCCCTGAATGTCCTGAAGCGCAAGAGGGTCAATGCCCGCGAAAGGCTCATCCAGAAGAATAATTTTCGGCGACAACGTCAGCGCCCGCGCAATCTCAACACGCCGCCGCTCGCCGCCCGAGAGCGTATAGGCCATACTGCCCGCCAAATGCGCGATGCCCAGCTCGGCAAGCAGCTGGTCACGCCGTTCCGTGCGTTCGCTCGCGGAAAGCTCCATCGTCTCAAGAATGGCCATTAGGTTGTCCGCGACGCTCAGCTTCCTGAAAACCGACGCCTCCTGGGGCAGATAGCCGATGCCGTTTCTGGCCCGCAGATACATCGGCATTTTCGTAATATCGGCCCCATCGAAAAGCACGCGGCCCTTATCGGGCCTGACGAGTCCGACCACCATGTAAAACGTCGTCGTCTTTCCCGCTCCGTTCGGCCCCAGGAGGCCGACGACTTCCCCATGCCCGATCCGCAAACTAACGCCCCGGACGATCTTCTTGCCACGGTAGCTCTTCTCCAGCTGTTCCGCCTCTAGCGCCTGCATGCCGTCCTCTCAGCCTATCTTCTTTTTTTGCCTTCCGTAGGCTTCTCCTGTTTTTCCTGGTAGAACAGGACCCTTCCGCCTTCAACAATACTGCGGTCCTCGCGCATGAACAGCGTTATTTTCTCTCCGCCGAGTTGGTTCTCATTCTCGATAATACGCGCGTCTCCGGTGAGGATGATCTTTTCTTCGTTGCTGTAGTACGAGGCCTTGTTCGAAAGCGCCACTCTGCCTTCCTTCCGGACAACAACGTTGCCGTACGCCTCGATCTCACGAATGCTCTTTGAGCCCGCGTCGTAAAACACGATCATCGAATCGGACGTGAGCGTCATCCCTTCTTTCTTGAGGGTTACGTTCCCTGTAAAGGTCACCGTATCGCCGAGCTTGTCGGCCTCCATATGGTTGGAGGTGATGACCAACGGTTCACGGGCCGCCTGCAGGGGACGCGCGGCGTCCACGGTAGCCGCCGTCAGAAAAAGAGACGCGGCCAAGAATATGCTATTCCTGAAGGACCGCTTTAACATTGTTCTTCACCGAGATCGTGCGCATGTCCACATTCGCCGAGAGCCCCGTCCCTTCAAGATAAAGTTCCTTGCCGAGCAGCTTGAACGGGTCCCGGGTCCAGACGAGCCGTTCGCCGGCTTTCCAGAAGAGCGAGTTCGTCGTCAGCAGGTAGCCGTCGCTCGTTGCGATTCTAACCTCCCGGGCCCCGCGACGGATCGAGGCATTTCCGTTCATGGTGTCCATTGTCCCCTGGTCTCCGAGGAGGGTCGCCTGTTTATTGTCGGGGCTTTTGAAAACGATGTTTATCTCTTTCAACTGGGCTTCTTTGTTCTCATACAGGTCCGCGCTTTTTGCGTTCATGCGCCAGGAAACGCTCCCGTTTTCCGACTCAATAAACCGGAATCCATCCATGCTCATAAGCAGTCTCGCTCCCGGGGCCGGACGAAACAGGGACGGCAACGTGATGTCCGCTCCTCTCAAAAAAAAATAAACGCCGTAGACAAAGAGAACCGTCAAGAGAAAGCTCACGAGCGTCACGATGAATTTCGGTTTTATCTTCATAGGCAAACGTGGACAAGACTAGGACACACCCGGGCGCAGCGAGTACCTCGGATATGCATAATTTATACCACAGCTTCTTACTTCTGTAAAGATTAAAAAACCCGTAAGGAAAGGAGGCTGCTGCGGGGGGCTTAGGGCAAATTCAGCCGGGCTTTGAGCGCGGACAATTCTTTTTCCTTTTCTTCAAGAAGCTTCTCAACGCGCCGTTGGGCGGATATGTCGCGGATAACGGCCTGCACAAAATGTTTGCCCATGAGTGTTAAGCCCACCGCGCTTATATCCACCGAAACGACCGCGCCGTCGGATTTCCGGAGATCGACGTGCTTGACGGCCTGGCGCCCTTCTTTTATAGCGGACAGAATTTCCCCGGGATTGACAGGCTCAACAAGCAGCTCGAACAGGTTCTTGTGCAGGAGGTCGTACTTGACGTACCCGGTCACCCGCGCCGCCTGATCGTTTGCAAACACGATATCTCCGTTCTCCGCCAGGACGAAGATCGACTCACAGGCGTTTTCAACGAGCGTCCGATACCGTTCCTCCGAGGCGCGGAGCTCTTCGGTTTTTTCGGTGACCCACTGTTCAAGCTCCACGTTCATCTTGCGCAGCTCGATCTGCATCTGTTCATTCTGCATCGTCGTTGAAATGATGCCCGAGAGGGTCGTGAAAAAATTGATCTCTTCGTCCGTAAAGGATTTCGAATTACGGTAAAAAACCTCCATCAGCCCAACCAGTGCGCCGTTTGAATAAACATAGAGCGGCAGGCAATAAACAGCCTGGTAATCGGCATAGGCAAGACCCGGCGTTTCGCGGTACCGTGCATCCGCGCGAAAATCCTTCAGCATCGCGGGCTCGATCCTTCTTCCGACCCACCCTTCCAGCCCCTCGCCAAGCGGGATGCGGACCTTGCCGATGGCCTCTTCCTGCACGCCGTTGGTGGCGGCTAGGGCCAACTCGTCTTTTTTCGAATCGTATAAAAAAATAAAACACGCGTCCGCGTCCATGACCCTGGCGGTCACGTCGGCCACGTCCCGTAGCCGGTCCGCGAACAGGCGCGGCGAATTGGCCGCATAGTTCACATCGTAGACGCCGAGAAATTTGATAAACAGGTCATCCTTAATGTCGAGCAGCTCCTCCTGTTTAAAATGCAGCTCGAGATTAGCGTCCTCCAGGCGTCGATAGGAGGGGAAAATCGTTTTTTTATACAAAAGCAGGGAGGCAAGCGGAACGAGCGGGAGCAGCGCCAGAAAAAGCGTCAGACCGCTCATCTCCTCGCGGGTGACGGCGCGGCCCGCGTATATGCCGACAAGAACCGCCGCAATGAGTACCAGGGACAGTGAAAAAACCAAACGTCCCTTCCTGTGTTCCAAACCACCCTCCGGCATATCCCCTACCTCCCTGTCCTATCTATCGCTCCGTGCGCGGAGCGATCAGTTTTTCATGAGTCTGACCAGGTCGTTCACCGCCTGGTCCATGTGCGTCGGGACATCGACGGTTATCCCGTTTTTTCTCAACCTGAGAAAAAGCTCGGTCAGCAGCGGCGGATCGATGTTTGAGGCCTTAAGCTCCTCGACCTGCATAAAGATGTCCGCGGGCGTGCCCGCCGTGACGACTCCTCGCCCTTTTGCCAGAACGTACACGCGATCCGCGAATGCGGCCACCAGGTTCAGGTCGTGCGTGGACATGATGATGGTCATTCCTTCCTGGTTGCATTTGTTCAGGAGCGTCACCAGTTCCGGGCGCGACCGCGAGTCAAGCCCCTCAAAGGGTTCATCCAAAATCAAAAGTTCCGGACGCAGGACAAGGGCCCCCGCAAGCGCAACTTTCCGTTTCTCTCCGCCGGAAAGGTAATGACAAATTTTATCCTGCAAGTGGCCGATCCCCAATTCGGCCATGACGCGATCGACCATCCGGTCGATTTCTTCTTTTCCATGACCGTAGTTCCGCGGGGAGAAGGATATATCGTCCCATACGGTAGGAGAAAGGATCTGGTCATCCACGTTTTGCAGGAGCACGCCGATCCGTTCGCGGATGGTGTTATACGCCGCGGCAGGGTCCACGCCGAACACGCGCACCATGCCTTCATCCGGCGCAAGAAGACCGAGGATGTGATACAGCAGCGTCGTCTTGCCCGAGCCGTTTCCGCCCAGGATCGCAATCCGTTCCCCCCGGTTCACGACGAAATCCAGACCGCACATATGGATTTCGGTGGTATCGGGGTACACATGTTTGAGACATCCTACACGAACAAGAGCTTCCATAAAATTCATTCAGACGCCGGACCACGGAATGGGGCCGCCTGCAATCCTTCAGCCTCTTTCCGGTCGTCCTTCATTCGTCTTCTACTCCTATCTCCATGCCAACACAAGGATAAGTACGAACGCCCCGGTTCCGAGCGGCAGCCAATCCTGCGCCTGAAACCGAACCGGGTCCTTCTTTGCCATGCTGCCGTTATAGCCGCGGACCGCCATGACCGCATACAGGCGCGACGCCCGCTCCACGGCCCGCACGAGCAGCATCCCGATGCCTCGTGAGATGTTCGTGCTGTTTTTGTACAAGCTACCCGGGGAGAAACCGCCGCGCAGCCGTATGGCGATCGCAAAATTGTCCATCATATCGAGCAGAATAAAGAGCGTCCGGTAGGTCATGAACAGGCCGGCAGCCAGGATCTCGGGCAAAAAATAACTGAGCAAAGAGAATATCCGGTGATACGGCGTGCTCACGATGAGCATAAGGATCGCCAGCGCGGGCGTGATCGCCTTGACGACAAAAAGCGCGATGGTCCACGCTCCCCCGTGAAGGCTCAGCGCATAGAGCAGCGCAAAAAGCGCCGCATACCACGAGAGTGCGGCGATCTTTGTCCAGGGCAGGCCCGAGGCCGCGGCAACGACCAACAGCGCGCCATACCCCGCTATAAGCGGGTACGGGTTCCTTGCGATTACCGCGGCCGACACAACCAAAAGCAGAAATATCACTTTTGATCCCGTCGAGACCCGGTGCAACGGGCCGACGCCGCTTGCGGCCCAGTGGTCGATTCTTGCGACATCGATCACAGGGCGCCTCTCTCTTCCCGGCCGCGCTTTTCCTTATGCAGCACGTGACCGAGCAGGTCCGGCTTGACCTGCGAGAGGAACCGTATCACCCAGCCGGTAATGGCGGCCTCGGTGATCCAGCCGAGAGAGCCGAGCGACAGCACGATGATCGCGAACCTCGTCAGATCAACCTCTTCGTGGTGTTGGGCACCCTCTTCCGCGCCGTGCCGGACGAGTTCGGGGTCGATATGAGACATAGCCACGATGCCGATGAGGGCCAACGTCGTAATAAAAAGCGTCAGCATTGTTGCGGCAGCGGCGCGCCAGAACACCGACGGCAGCTTCCGAAACAGGTAAAACAGCGTATGACCGAGGATCGCCTCGGACCCGAGCAACAGCGTGTTCAGCCCCATCACCGTGATGCCGCCGTGGCCCATGAGCGCCAGGACAAGGTTGGTGATGAACGCGGCCAAGAATCCCAGGGCCGGCCCCAGAAGAATTCCGGCGACGACGGAGAGGTTGATATGGTAAGCAAGCGGCACGATTTCGAGGCTCATGACCACGAGCATGACGGCGCTTACCGCGCCGAGAAGTGGGATCTTTTTCTTGAGATCGGCAGTCCTGAGCCGGAACACGCAAATCGCCACGACAGAAGCCATGACGAGGAGCCCGAGAACCCAGAGCCAGACGGGCAGAACGCCGTCAGGTATGTGCATATGAGTCATGAATAAAGCCTTTCTGAAATGGGGCTTCTGCGCTCGAAAAAAAATGATGACGGATAGTGGCGCTCTTATCCGTTATCGAATATCTGCTCACTTTTGTGATTATGGCGCTATCTGTCGTCTTTCCCGGACCTCTTTATAAATACAACGCTCCCGTTCCCACTCACAAAAACGTTCAACACCCAGCTTATGAAACTGATCAGGAGCGCTCCCAGGAAGGCGGCGCCGAACGATTGAATGGAGAATCCCGGCGCCAGTTCGGAAACAAGCTCCAGCAGCGCTGCGTTGATGACCAGGGTAAACAAGCCAAGCGTAAGAACGTTGATCGGAAGCGTCAGGATGAGCGCTAGAGGCCTGATCACGGCATTGACGATACCGAGAAGACCGGCGGCTATAATTGCCATTCCCATCCCCTGGATTTTTATTCCCGGAATGACCGACCCGGCCACCACAAGCGCCAGCACGTTAATGGACCAGCGCAGAAAAAAACCAAACATAGCGACACCTCAACAAAAAAATAGTATCATACTTCTCCGCCGTTTGCAACCGTTGAGTGGCCTTAATCGATACGCGAAACGAATTCCGGACAAACGTGATAACAAAGAACCCCGGCCGCCGAAAGAAATGAAGAAACTCATTGACTTTACGCGGCTTCTATGCTAAAAAATTTCATACGTGCAATTACGTTTTATCGATCAAAGGGGCGTTACTTGACCATGCCAATTGCTAAAAGAGCCCAGGCCATCAAACCATCACCCACTCTCGCAACCGCCGCGAAAGCCAAGGCCATGAAGGCGCGGGGGATCGACGTCGTGGATTTCGGCGTAGGCGAGCCGGATTTCGACACGCCGGAAAATGTGAAGCAAGCCGGCATCAAGGCGATCCAGTCGGGCTTCACCAAGTATACGCCCGCGGGCGGCACGGACGAACTGAAGGAAGCCGTTATCGATAAGCTGAGCCGGGACAACGGACTCCGGTATGAAAAATCACAGATCCTCATTTCCTGCGGCGCAAAACACAGCCTCTATAACATTGCAGAGGCGCTGTTTGATCCCGGCGATGAAATCATCATCCCGGCACCGTACTGGGTTTCCTATCCCGACCAGGCGCTGCTGAACGATGCAAAACCGGTCATTGTCGAGACCACGGAAGAAGAAAATTTCAAACTCACCGCGAAAAAACTCGAGCAGGCCGTGACCGGAAAAACCAAGGCCCTGGTGCTGAACAGCCCGTCAAATCCGACCGGACTGGCCTACGATAAAAAAACACTCGAAGAAATCGCCGCCGTCGCGGTAAAGCACAAAATGTACGTGATCTCCGACGAGATCTATGAGAAACTCATTTATGACGGTTTCAAGCATGTGAGCATTGCCTCACTCGGTCCGGAGATCAAGGACCTGACCCTCGTGGTAAACGGCGTTTCCAAGTCGCACGCCATGACCGGTTGGCGCATAGGCTACGCAGCCGGCCCCCAAGACGTCCTTACCGCCATGGCGAATATCCAGAGCCAGAGCACTTCGAACCCTGCCTCGATATCGCAAAAAGCCGCGGTTGAAGCGCTTCGCGGGCCTCAGGATTTCGTCCAGGTCATGAATAAAGAATTCGACAAGCGAAGAAAATACACGGTGGGCCGTTTAAACCAAATACCGGGCGTCTCGTGCCTCATGCCGGTGGGTGCTTTCTACGCTTTTCCCAGGATTTCTTCGCTCTTCGGCAAGGAAGCAAACGGAAAAGTCATCCATAACTCATCAGACCTCGCCGCCTATCTGCTTGACGAGGCCATGGCGGCCCTCGTTTCAGGCGATGCCTTCGGGGCCAACGACTACATCCGGCTCTCCTATGCCACTTCGATGGAGAACATTCAAAAGGGTCTGGACAGGATCGAAGAAGCAATAAAACGTTTGCGGTAAAACCGGCGCCGGAGCGACCATGTTCTCCGCGCCCTAAAAATAGTTTTCCGAATCGGGAGGAACAATGAGAATACTGACGTATGTACTGCTCGTGCTGCTGCTTGCTGCAATCGGAGGAGCGGCCTTCTTCTATCTCACCATGTACCAGCCCATGACCGCGGATTACGACAGACTGAAAGCCGGCATGCCCGAGCTCGATAAGGCCAGGGCCGAGCTGCGAAAATACAAGGACAAAGAAAAAAAGGACACGGCCTGGATAAAACCGGCGCTCGAAGCCTTCAGTTCCGTCTTGAGCGATAATATCAAAGCCGGCACGGTCGAAGTGCTCTCTGCTGACAATCGCGTGGTGGTCAATATTGCGGAACAGGCCCTCTACATGCCCGGGTCGAAGACCTTTACAAAAGAAAGCCGGCCGCTCCTCGAGAAACTCGATTCACTGCTCCGAAATGACAACCTAAAGGAGAAGAACATATATATCGGCAACACAACGAAGGCCGTGGAAGCCCGGGGGAGAGGCAGAACCAAAGTCCCGGCAAAAGACGCTCGAACGCTTGCTGTTGAACGTTCGGCGGAACTGACGAAGTATCTGGAAAAACAGGGCGTGCAACCAGACCTCCTCATTGCCGCCGCGTATTCATCAAAACAGCCTGCTGTCGGGTTCAACATCAAGGACAAAAAGACCGTTATCATTATTGAAAACCCTCCGGTCGTTCCCGTGGTTGAAACAAAGCAGTCGGCGCCCCAAGCCAAGCCTTCCCTTGAGACAAAAGGAACAACGACGGCTGCCGCGGCGCAGACGCCTTCCGCTGCGTCTCAAACAAAGCCCAAACCCATTCCCATTCGGCCTTCGCAGGCGAAGCCGAATTAGGGCCGCGGCGCTCGACATGCCCGCCTCGCGGAACCAGGAAGAACGGGGGCTCAATGTCCGATGAACGACTTTTAGCAAGGATCGCGCAGCTCGAACAGGAACTCAAACAGTCCTCGGTCCGTGAAAAAGTCCTGGGTGACCTGCTCGAAAAAAAGCTGAACGAAATATACACGCATTACCACATCTCGCGTACCATCGGATCGCTGCTGGACATGCAGGAAATGCTGCGCGAGGTGACCGGCATCATCAAAAAAGCACTTCCCGTAGAACGCTTGTCGGTTTATCTTACGGATGAAACCCGAAAGAACATCGTTCTCGCCTTTTCCAGCGGCCTCGACACGGCAAGTGACACGCCCCTGAAGCTCGGCGAAGGGATTCCCGGACGCATCGCCGAAAACGGCGAGCATGTCCACATTCACGATCTTTCCATCTATTATCAGACCTTCAATGATTTTATCCACCACCCCGGAGAAGAAAAACGAGGGGGCTCTTACATCGGCATTGCGCTCAAAGCGCGTCAGGCCACCATCGGCGTCATCGGCATAGATAACTCGGTCCGGCAGGGACTCAGCGTCGACGACATGGACTTCATGGCGCTCCTGTCTCATCAACTGGCCGCCGGCATAGAGAAGGCGCAACTGTTTTACAAGACACAGCAATTGTCGCAGCACGACGGGCTCACCAACCTATATAACTATCGGTCATTTCGGGAGAAGTTGCAGCAGGAAATCACCAGAAGCGACAGAACCAAAAAACCGCTCTCGCTGATGATGCTTGATATAGACCATTTCAAACGGTTCAACGACAACTTCGGGCACCAGGCCGGGGACGAAGTCCTGAAAGAGCTGTCTGCAATCATCACGAGCCAGTGCCGGTGCAAGACGCTGGATGCATGCTGCCGCTACGGCGGTGAGGAGTTTGCCGTGATCCTGCCCGAGTTGGATATCGACAAAGCGCTCACCGTGGCCGAACGGCTCAGAAAAGCCGTAGAAAACGCGGTTTTTACGTTTAAGGAGCAAAAGCTGAAAGGCGCCGTCACCGTAAGCCTCGGGGTAGCTTCTGTTTCCGAGGAAAACGGCCTGAGTCCCGAAGAACTCCTTAAAAAAGCGGATGACGCTCTTTATCTTTCAAAAAGAAATGGAAGAAATAGGGTGAGTTACAGCCCGGTTACGCGGAAAGAATGATGCGTCGAAGCGTGGAGGAAAAAACGATCCGCTGACGTGGCGCCGGGCTGTCACCGGCGCATGACCTGTTTCAAATGTTCCAGATACCCGTAAGCGCGCCGGCGCGCGACGGGGTCGGTTTCCATGGCCGCGTACCTGTTTGCGTACTCGTACGCCTTATCATACTGTCCAGCCTGCTCCAGGGCCAGCGCCAAGTTCCAGTACCTCTGCGCCACATGCGGTTCCACTTCCAGCGCCTGATAAAAATAGCTGCTCGCTTTTTTAAAGTCCTTCTTCATCAGATAGACCTGGCCCATCGTATTCAGGGCCTGCGGCATTCCCGGGGCCGAAGCGAGCGCCATCTGCGCGTCTGCCGCGGCCTCATCAAGGCGTCCTTCGTGAAGCATCACGATCGATAAATTATTCAGAAGACTCGGATCATACGGCGCGGCTTGCAGGCCTTTTTGCCAAGCGGAAATGGCGTCCTGATACAGCGCCATTCTGAAATAAACCACGCCGAGTTCCCGGTAGAGATCGCGCGGCGGCACGCTGCCGTCGTCTTTCAGGGCTATGACCGTCTTGAATTCTTGAAGCGCCTCGTTATAACGGCCCGCCGTGGAGAGGGCCTGGCCGTAATTCTCGTGCGCACGGCGCTTATTGGGCGAGCGCTTGGTGACATCGGCCCAGAGCGTTACATGGCTCTCGTAAATAGTGTTTCTCGTGTAGGACAGCACGGCAAGCGCGGCGATAATGAGCAGGAAGAATGTTACCGGCATCAGGAAGAACCGGGAGTCCGAGTTGTTTTCTTTCACTTTTTTCATGGAGTCATTGTATATTCGCGCGTACTTTCAAGTCAATGAAAATTATCATAGCGTCCCTCCGGCTTCGGCGGCAGGGTCATTTCCCACAATAATGAAACCATGTCCCCGATAGAGTCACTCGGGGATGACAAAAAAGGCGCATAGACCCCTATTCCATTCGGGCCAGGCTCGTTCCCGGATAATAATGCATCAGGATGGACCGAAAATCATACCCTCGCTGCGCCATTTCCCGCGCGCCCCACTGGCAGAGACCGACGCCGTGTCCCCGCCCCCTGCCGGAGAACACGGCTTTTCCTTCCAGAAGTTCCAGTTCAAAAAAAACGCTCGGGATTACCGAATTTCCTATGGCGGCTCTGAGCGTTTCCCCGGGAACCAGCGTTGTTTTAGAGCCGGTGCGAATTACGATTGACTTCACCCTTCCCGCGGGAGTCATGCTCGCGATGGTCATGTCTTCTACCGCGTTCAGCCGATAACCGATCCGTTTGAGCGCCGCCGTGACCTGAGAGACGCTGATTCGCTTTTCCCACAACCCGTATTTAGAAATTTCCTGGCATTCGCAGTCCACACCGTGAAGATACGGTTCATCAATACCCCAGAGTTCCGCGGCGTTTTCCGTGTGGCCGCCGCAGCTCGAATGATAGAACGCCGGGATTACTTCACCCTCGTAAACGAGGACAAGCCCTTGCGTGTCCTTCACCGCCTGGAGCGTATTTTGCTTCTCCCCCGCTCCTCCGTTATATACCTGGTCGGCCGTTGTTGCGCGGACATGATACGCGCGGCTTCCCGCTGCTCTCTTTTGGTAGAGGGCGTACGTCCGCGAGGCGACTGCCTGGGCTTTCAGCGCCTGGAATTCCCAGTCGTTCGGAATTTCCGCGCCGATAACACCCTTGAGGTAGTCCTCGATGCCGAGCTCGTTGATGACAAGGAACCGTCCGTTTTTTTTCCGTCGGACTTCCACCCAGCCTCGGTAGTTCTTGCCGTTTACGGAGATAAAACCGGCAACGGACCGGATGCGCGTCAGCGCGCGAACCAGGGAGGCGGAACCGAACGATATTTTTTTATCTCTTCCGACGGACGACGAAACACCGGCAACAGTCAGGCCGGAGGAGGACGCGAGCGTAACGGCCTTTTCATTATCCGCGATGGCCACACGAATATTTTCTGCGGCGAAAGCGGGCGCCGCGAAAAAAAAGACCAGGGAAGCGATTGCGATTATTTTGATCTTCAAGATGGGGAGAGAACGGATTTTTTCTCGTAGCGTTCTCGTTCGCTGTAAATGCAGCCGCAGTATTGCTGGCGATAGAGCCCCATGGCCTTGGACTCCATGATGCCTTCCCGCCAGCCGCGGCGAAAATCTTCGTAATAGAATTCAATGCCGTGTTGCGCGGCCATCTCTTTCCCGATCCCGAGGATGAGGTCATGTTTCTGGTACTTGCTGTAGAGCAGG
>JBGPUS010000011.1:0-23486 GCA_041491325.1 Nitrospirota bacterium
AAGGCCTATACCGACCGGGGGAACACGTATATTCTGGAAGGCAAGCCTGACGATGCAATTGCCGATTTCAGCACGGCAATCAAGTTGAACCCGAAATCCGAACATGCCTTTTTTAACCGCGGCGTCGCTTACCAGGCAAAAGACCGGATGGACCAGGCGATTGCGGATTTCAATGCCGTGCTGAAGCTGAACCCGAAATTATTTCAGGCATATTTCTATCGCGGGCTCGCCTACCAGTCGAACGGCAAGCTAGACCAGGCTGTCGCGGATTTCAGCAAGACCATCGAACTCAATCCGAAGTTCGACAAAGCCTACGTTAATCGCGGCAATACTCGAATTCTACAAGGGGTGCCGGACCAGGCCCTTGCTGATTTCACCAAGGCGGTCGAGGTGAACCCGAAATACGATGAAGCGTACGGCAACCGCGGCGTCATCTATATCGCCAAAGGACAATATGACAAGGCCATTGCGGATTTCAGCAAAGCCATCCAGGTAAATCCGAAATACGACAAAGCCTACAGCAACCGCGGCGCCGCCTACCAGGCCAAGGGGCTTTTTGATCAGGCCGGCGCCGACTACCGCAAGGCCATCGAGCTGAACCCGAGCGAACGGGCCGCGTATTACAACATGGCTTGCCTTTCCGCGCTGAGAAAAAATGTCGAGGAAGCCTGCGTGTGGCTGGAGAGGGCCGTTGACAAGGGATACGATAAGTGGGGCCATATGAAGAGCGATCCGGACCTCGACAGCATCCGAAGCGCGGCCTGCTACCAGAGAATAACGGAAGGCAAGTAAGATTGATAGATTTATAAAAAGTTTTTTTTAGCCACAGAGGCCACCGAGGACACAGAGAAATTTTTAGTTTTTTTTAGGTCTTACCTCTGTGCACTCTGTGTGCTCGGTGGCAAATCCTGACTTCGTGCGATTTCCTAAAGTTTGAAACACGGCCACCATGAGGCTTTCCATGGAAGAACGACAAAACAAGAGCGGAATACCGTACCTGGCCGTCCTCGTGGCGCTCTTCTATGTGAATGATTTTCTCTTCATGCCGGTCCGCGGTTATCAAATGTGGTTGTTCGTCGATTATATGGTGAGGATCGCGGCGCTTGTGGTCATTATATACCTCATCCGGGCGCGTACGGCGACTGCGCGCGACTTCGGGCTGATGCCAATGGCCTTGAAGCAGGGTGTTTTCTGGTCTATCCTGTTGTCGATTACGGGCGTCCTGATAGATCAGGCAGGGGCGGATCTTTTGGCAAGAGTATCGCCGATCATGAAGCAGGCAGCTTATCCGAGCATAACGAATCCATACATTAAAACCTTCGATCTGACCGTGGGCGTTGCGCTCGTCAGTATCACGGAGGAACTCATCTTCCGGGCATATTTTTACTCGGTCTTGAAAGGCGTGATAAAAAAGACGGGCGTACTGATAGCAGTTTCTTGCGTGGTATTCGGATTCAGCCACTGGTCCTTAGGATGGAACATCATTATTACCGCAACGGTGTGGTCGATCTTGCCCATGTATGTGATGGTGAGGACCGGTTCCGTGGTCCCGGCTTTGATAGCCCATTACGTTACGGATTTTGCGGCATTCTTTTAACGGGCGGACGGGCGCCGCTTACACGGTCATGATCTCTTTTTCCTTGTGTACGAGCACATCGTCGATCTTTTTAATGTAAGCGTCGGTCGTTTTCTGTATCTCATCCTGCAGTTTCTTGATCTCGTCCTCGGACACGTGGATGTTCTTGTCCTTGCTCTTTTTCTTGATATCATCGTTCACGTCCCTGCGGATGTTCCGGACGGCGATGCGCGTGTCCTCGGCCATTTTCTTCGCCTGCTTTACAATCTGCTGTCTGCGCTCTTCGGTCAGGGGCGGGATATTGAGGCGAATCTGCTTCCCGTCATTCGTCGGTGTCAAGCCTACATCGGACTTCAGGATGGCTTTCTCGATTTCGCCGAGCAGCTTGGGCTCCCAGGGTTGGATCGTAATCTGCCTCGCGTCGGGCACCGCAAGGTTTGCGACCTGGTTGAGCGGAGTAGGCGTGCCGTAGAAATCCACGACGATGCCGTCGAGTATCCCGAGCGAGGCCCTGCCCGTGCGCACCGAGGCGAGTTCCTTTCTCAGTACATCGAGCGCCTTGCTCATCTTGTCTTCGGCTTTCTTTTTCTGCTCGCTAAGCATTGTTGTTCCTCCCGGTTACGAGCGTCCCCACGTTTTCGCCCAGGACGATCCTTTTGATATTGCCGGGGACGGTGAGGTTGAATACGATGATCGGCAGGTTATTGTCCTTACAGAGGGAGATGGCGGTCGCGTCCATTACCTTCAGGTCTTTCTGGAGCACATCAAGGTAGGTCAGCTGATCGTATCTCGTCGCGGACTTGTCCTTCATCGGGTCCGCGCTGTAAACGCCGTCCACCTTGGTGGCCTTCATAATGATTTCGGCGCCGATTTCCATGGCGCGGAGCGCCGCGGCGGTGTCCGTCGTAAAGTAGGGATTGCCGGTACCCGCGGCAAATATGACCACGCGCCCTTTTTCAAGGTGCCGCTCGGCACGCCTGCGAATGTAAGTCTCCGCGAGTTCGCGCATTTCGATGGCGGATTGCACCCGGGTAACGACGCCCTTGTTCTCCAAGATGTTCTGGAGCGCCAGGGCATTCAAGACCGTTGCGAGCATGCCCATGTAGTCGGCGCTTGCGCGTTCCATGCCCTTGGCAGCCGCGGAGAGGCCCCGGAAAATGTTGCCGCCGCCGATGACGATGGCGACTTCAACACCCAGGCGGCAGACGTCCTGCACCTCGGACGTGATCGTGTCGAGAACGGCATGGTCTATGCCGTACCCCTGATCGCCCATGAGGGCCTCGCCCGAAAGTTTGAGCAGTATGCGTTTGTATCGCGGTTGCGTCATAGTGGTGGCGATGGATTTATTTCAGTTGCGCCGCTACTTCTTCGGCGAAGCACTCTTTCTTCTTTTCGATGCCCTCGCCGAGCTGGTAACGCACGAACCTGCGTAGTGCCGCGTCTTTCAAAAGACCCTTTACCCTGAGTTTGCCCTCGGGATCCTTGATGAAAATCTGATCTAAGAGGCAGGTGTCTCCGTAGAACTTCTCCATCTTGCCGTCGACGATCTTGGATATGACGGCGGCAGGCTTGCCCGTTTCCTTGGCCTGGGCCTCATAGATGGCGCGTTCACGCTCTACCACTTCAGTCGGGACAGCCTCCCGAGACAGGTAGAGGGGGTTAGCCGCCGCGATGTGCATGGCGATGTCTTTCCCGAGCTGGTCGTCGCCGCCGGTAAAGTCCACCATGACGCCGATGCGCGTGCCGTGAAGATAGATGGCGAGCTTGCCGTCGGTCTCAAAGCGGGCGAACCGCCGGATCGACAGGTTCTCTCCGATTTTCTGCACCAGGGTTTGGCGCCGGGCTTCGACGTTCTGGCCGTCTATTGCGAGCTGAGTAAGGGCCGCGACATCGGCGGGCTTCTGGTCCCTGACCGCATCGGCAAGCCCTTTTGCAAACAGCTGAAACTCCTCGTTTTTGGCCACGAAGTCAGTCTCGCTGTTTACTTCCATTATGACACCGACCGTGGCGGTGGCCGAAGAAGCGATGATTCCCTCCGAGGCCACACGAGTGGCTTTTTTGGCCGCCGCGGAAAGCCCCTTCTTCCGGAGAACATCAACAGCCTTCTCTAAATCGCCCCCTGCCTCTTCGAGCGCTTTTTTTGCCTCCATCATGCCGACGCCGGTTTTTTCCCGGAGGTCTTTAACCGCATTCGCGGATATGGTTGCCATGTTGAAAACCCCTTTCGATAACATCAGGTGAACCTTGCAAACACCAAATGCCTGAAAACATCAGGCATTTGGTGTTTGGTTTTTTATACGGCATCCTCATCAGCAACGTCTTCAACATCCCCGGCCACGGCTTCTTCCGGAGCTGTCACCGGCATATCACCCGAGGCTTTTGCCGCTTCCATGGCTTCTCCCGACTCCTTGGCGATGGCTTGCCGGCCTTCGAGAACGGCATCAGCCATCTTCGAGGCCATCAGGCGGATCGCGCGGATCGCGTCGTCATTGCCGGGGATGACATAATCGATATTGTCCGGGTCGCAGTTCGTATCCACAACGGCTACCACGGGTATACCCAGCTTGTTTGCCTCATGCACCGCAATGTCCTCTTTACGCGGATCGATGATGAATACAACGGAGGGCAGGCCGGGCATGGTTTTGATTCCGGAAAGGATTTTTTCGAGTTTGGTGCGTTCTTTTTCGAGGCCGGCGACCTCTTTTTTGGTCAGCTTGTCGTAGGTGCCGTCTTCCTTCATCTTCTCAATTTTCTTGAGACGATCAATGCTCTTGCGGATCGTGGAGAAGTTCGTGAGCATGCCCCCGAGCCAGCGGCTGGAGATATAGTACATGCCGCACCGCTTGGCTTCCTCGGTTATGGCATCCTGCGCCTGCTTCTTCGTGCCGACAAACAGCACGTCTTTTCCCTCGGAAGCCGAGGTGCGGACGAACTCATAAGCTTCCTTGAACAACTTCAGCGTTTTCTGGAGATCGATGATGTAGATTCCGTTGCGCTCGCCGAATATGTACTTCTTCATCTTGGGGTTCCAACGTTTTGCCTGGTGGCCGAAGTGCACCCCTGCTTCCAACAACTCCTTCATGGTAATCGTGGACATATGTCCCTCCCTTTGGTTTTACCTCCGCGTTGATCATCCCAGGGCGGATCCCGATGCTATCGAGACACCCCGCCGCAAGTCCCAGAGCGCGTGTGTAATTAGAATACGCCTTACGAAAAGGCGACCCATAAAATACCATAAAGGGAAGGCGATTACAAGGAAAATATCCGCAAAAAACGCGTTTTCGCAAGAGGCCGACGAACAGGCCCTGCTTTTCCGAACACGCCCGGAACAGTCATTGTTGGCGCTCTAATATGCTGAAATATTTGGCGTTATACTCCCGGGACGAAAACCGGTGCTGGTGAGTTGGACTGTATTGTTTTCATTAACAAATCGCTTGACAAACCGGGTAAAATTGTTTATATTCACAATTCTTAAAAAAAACAATCCGAACAAGGCGGGTATTATTATGGGAACCTATTCAGCAAAAGCAGAGGACATTAAGAGGGCGTGGCATGTGGTGGACGCAAACGGCAAGACCCTCGGCAGACTGGCAACCGTTGTAGCATCGGTGCTCAAGGGCAAAACCAAGCCGATCTATACGACCCATGTGGACACCGGCGATTTCGTGATCATCGTGAACGCGGACAAGGTGCATCTGACCGGCAGAAAGCTCGACCAGAAAATGTACTACAGCCATTCCGGGTTTCCCGGCGGACTGAAGACGATCACGGCGGGAAAGCTGATGCAGACCAAGCCCGAGGACGTGATCAAGATGGCGGTCGAGGGAATGCTTCCCAAGACAAGGCTGGGCAAGCAGATGCTGTCCAAGCTCAAAGTGTACGCGGGGGACAAGCATCCGCACAGCGCCCAACTGCCCGCGGAAATGATTATTAAATAAGGGCAACGCGGGTATAACCTTTAGGAGGATTTGTAATGGCAGCAGCGACCGTATCCAGATTTTATGCAACAGGAAAAAGAAAACATTCCATCGCCCGGGTGTGGATGATGCCCGGCAGCGGCAAGGTGACCATTAATGACCGGCCCATGGACCAGTATTTCGGCAGGGACGTTCTTAAGATGATTATCCGCCAGCCTTTCGAAGTCACCGGAACGGTCGACAAATTCGATGTGCTTGTGAGCGTGCTCGGCGGCGGCAACTCAGGCCAAGCCGGCGCCATCAGGCACGGAATATCCAAGGCGCTTCTCGCGGTGGACTCAGAGTCCCGCGTCAAGCTGCGCAAGGAAGGGCTGCTGACCCGCGACCCGAGGGCCAAGGAACGTAAGAAGTACGGCCAGAAGGGCGCGCGCGCGCGGTTCCAGTTCTCCAAGAGATAAGGGATCACATACCTACGTGTGCTGTATGTTGTTGCACGCCTGTTTGATGCGAAGGGAAGGTAGAGATGCCTTCCCTTTTATTTTGTTCAAAGCGTTCAGGATTGACCATCGGCGGCAGGGATGAACAATTCTCTATTGAAAATAGCGATCGTCGGATCGAGCGGGTATGCGGGCGGTGAGCTGTTCAGGCTGTTGCTCCAACACCCGAAAGCAACCGTCACGGCGGTGACCTCGGAAAAGTCCGCGGGCCGGAGCATCACGGAGATTTTTCCACACCTCGCGGGTTTGACGGAACTGGTGTGCGAGCCGCTTGATCCTGAAGCGGTCGCACGGAAAGCGGAATTCGTGTTCCTTGCGCTGCCTCATGCAACGGCCCAGGAGGCGGCCTTCCGGTTTCATAAACTCGGCAAGAAGGTCGTGGACCTTTCGGCGGACTACCGGCTCCGGGCTCCTGCGCTCTATGAGCAGTGGTACGAACACTGCCACCAATATCCGGAACTGCTCAAGACCGCGGTTTACGGCCTGCCGGAACTGCACCGGGAGCACATCAAGAAAGCGCAGCTTGTCGCGAACCCGGGGTGCTATCCCACGAGCGCGATACTGGGCCTTGCGCCGCTCTTAAAAAACGGCTGGATAGAGCCCGAGACCATCGTGATTGATTCCAAGTCCGGCGCGTCAGGCGCGGGCCGCAGCCCTTCTCTTGCGCACCACTACCCGGAAGTGAACGAAGGACTCATGGCGTACAAAATCGGGACCCACCGGCACACGCCCGAGATCGAGCAGGAACTTTCCCTGCTGTCCGGCAGCACTATCACCGTATCGTTCACGCCGCACCTTATTCCCATGAATCGGGGCATCCTGTCCACACTGTATGCTTCCTTGAGAGAGCAGACGGACACCGCCCGGATGCACTCGCTGTACCGCGAATTTTTCAAAAACGAACCGTTTGTGCGGCTGCTGCCGATCGGACACTTTCCGAACGTGCGGAACGTGCGGGGCTCGAACTTCTGCGACATCGGAGTCCATGCCGATGCCCGGACCGGCCGCGCCGTCGTCGTAACGGCCATCGACAACCTCGTCAAGGGAGCGGCAGGCCAGGCCATCCAGAACATGAATCTGATGATGGGGTACGACGAGACCGAGGGGCTCAGGTTCGCGGGGCTGTTTCCATGACCTTCTGTCCATATCCATATCGCTTCTTTAGAGAGAGGTAGAGATAATGAGAATTCTGGATACGAAAAGTTTTTCCGTGCCGGGCTATAAGGCATGGGGCATTCATTCCGGCATCAAGAAGACCGACCGGAAAGACCTCGCGATCATCCATTCGGACCGTGAGGCGTCCGTTGCGGGCGTCTTTACGAAAAACCGCGTGAAGGCGGCGTCTATCCTCCTGAACCAGGCTCGCGTAAAGTCCGGCAAGGGACAGGCCATCATAGCGAACAGCGGCTGCGCAAATGCCTGCACCGGCAAGCGCGGGTTGGGCGATGCGCGCGCGGTCGCGGAAATAACGGCCCGGGCGCTCGGTATCAAGCCTGAGGCCGTGTACATGGCTTCAACCGGCGTGATCGGCGAGTATTTGCCCATGGCGAAGCTGGCGTCCGGCATCTCGACCGCCTCCGGTTTGCTGTCTCCTACCGGCTGGGAACAGGCGGCAGAGGCCATCATGACGACGGACCTCTATCCCAAGCTGTCGGTTGTGCAGGAAGAGCTCGGCGGGAAGACCATTACGATGGCCGGCATCGCCAAGGGCTCGGGCATGATCCACCCGAACATGGCGACCATGCTCTGCTTCATCGTGACCGACGCTAATATCGCGGCGCCGATGCTCAAAAAAGCGCTGCTTGCTTCAGTGGAAAATTCCTTCAACAGGATAACCGTTGACGGCGACATGAGCACGAACGACCTGGTCCTCTGCATGGCGAACGGCGCAGCAGGCAACAAGCGGCCCGCGACCGGCAGCAAGGACAGCAAAAAATTTCAGGCATGCATCGATGCCGTGACCCGCTCCCTGGCGAAACAGGTCGTGCGTGACGGGGAGGGCGCGACTAAATTTGTCGAAATAGAAGTGCGGAACGCGAAGACCCCCGCCCAGGCCAAACAGGCGGCCGAAGCCGTGGCAAAATCCAGTCTGGTCAAGACGGCCCTCTTTGGAGAAGACGCAAACTGGGGCAGGATCATGGCCGCGCTGGGATATTCCGGCGTGGAGTTGGATGAGGCTAAAATAGACATCACCTTCGGCAAGGCAAAGCTCGTCGAAAAGGGCCTGGCCCAGGGCAAGGCCGCCGAGCGTGAGGCCGCGCAGGCGCTTAAGCAGCGAGAAGTCCAGATCATAATCGACCTGCATAAGGGCAAAGCCGTTGCAACGGTCTGGACCTGCGACTTGTCGTGCGAATACGTCAAAATCAATGCCGCCTACCGGAGTTGAACGCAGCCGAAGCCTCCAGGACTTATCCGTTATTTTCGTAAACATACTGAAAATAGGCATAAATATCTCTTGACAATCAGGGGTGGAGTTGTTAATTTTACTGATTCAGCTGAGATTGAATTTTTAGCGAAAAAGGGTGATTTGTTCGTTTCAAGCAGAGAACAAATTGCACGTATTTTTCGCAGTAAACTGTATTTTAACAATAAGATACAGCATGAAGGGGGGTGTCGCGAGAGTGTCCAGCATCAAATTACGAGAAAAAGAGCCGTTTGAGGCAGCCCTCCGCAGATTCAAAAAAAGCATTGAAAAAGAAGGCGTCCTTTCGGAAGTCAAGAAACGGGAGCATTACGAGAAGCCGAGCATAAAACTCAAGAAAAAAGCGATAGCCGCGCGAAAAAAAGCCGCGAAGTCAGCGCGTATTTCCAGGTCTTCGGACAGAGCCAGATAAGACGTCTTCATGAGGAGAGTGGCGGAATGGGGTTACGAGAGAGCATAGAAGCAGATACGAAGGTTGCCCTCAAGGCCGGAGCCAAGGAGAAGGTATCGACCCTGCGGATGCTGAACGCAGCCCTTAAAAATAAGCAAATCGATAAACGACGGGCGCTGACCGAAGAGGAAGTGCTCGAGACGGTCCGCACTCTCATCAAGCAACGCAAAGATTCGATTGAGCAGTTCGGCAAGGGCGGCCGACAAGACCTCGTGGACAAGGAAGCGGCAGAGGTCGTGGTGCTGGAAGTGTATCTTCCCGCGCAAATATCCCGCGAAGAGCTCGAAACCATGGTCCGTGACGCCGTGGCCCAAACAGGCGCGCAAGGCGCCCGTGATATGGGCAAGGTCATGAAGGCGCTCGTTCCCGTTGTGGGCGGCCGCGCCGATGGTAAGCTGATAAGCGAGCTTGTCAAAAATGCGCTTGGATAAACGGCCTGTTGTTTGGAAGGCGCGCGTTTTATCATGTTAGGCTGACCAGGGGGCCATCAAGACCGAGGCCCCCTGATTTTTTTAGGAGCTCCCCTTGAAACTTCAAGAATTCTTCACCCAGGCGCTCAAATCAGGCATTGATGCAGATCCCCGCGGCAGGCTTTTTGTGGAAAAAGAACTGCAGGAGACGCGCAGAGCGTATGAAGAGCTGAAGCCGGATGAAAAGGCGGGCTTCGATTCTGAAAAGCTCGAAAATCCCTATGCGGACAGCAGGATCCTTCACGGCGCGCCGGACCGGGACGTCAATAAAATTCTCGTGGGCATTGATATCGAAGCGCCCGAGCTCCTTCTCGCGGACCGTCTGAACCAGAAAAACGCCGGCATCGATCTTGTCGTCGCACATCATCCCGAAGGCCGCGCGTTCGCAAACTTTTACGAAGTAATGAAAATGCAGGCCGACATACTCAATCGCTTCGGCGTGCCGATCAACGTGGCGGAGAACCTGCTCGCGGACCGGATGAAAGAAGTTGAACGCAGGCTTTCGCCGGTGAACCATACCCGCCCTGTTGACGCGGCCCGACTCCTCGATATTCCCTTCATCTGTTTGCATACCCCGGCTGATAATATGGCCGCCGGATACCTTCAGGACCTTTTTGACCGGGAAAAACCGGAGCGTCTCCGCGACGTGATGGGTCTTCTGAAAAAAATTCCCGAGTACCAGGTTGCGATCAAAAACAACTCAGGTCCGAAAATACTCCTGGGAGCCGATGAGCAGCGCTGCGGCAAGGTGTTTGTCGATATGACGGGAGGCACCGAGGGACCGAAGGAGATCATGGAGCGTCTTTCACAATCGGGTGTGGGGACGATCGTCGGGATGCACCTGACCGACGAACATCGCAAAGAGGCGGAAAAGCACCATATCCACGTCGTGATCGCCGGCCACATATCAAGCGATACGCTCGGGGTAAATCTCCTCCTGGACAAAATAGAATCGCGGGGACCGCTTCAGGTAGTCGAGTGCTCGGGGTTCAAAAGAATAAAGCGGTCCGCCTGAGGAAGGCGGCCGTTGCAGCCCGGTGCGTCTTTTATGAATGAACACGCTCTGCGAGTGCTTGAATACGACAAGGTAACCGGCATTGTCGCCGGTTATGCGGCATCGACGCCGGGGCGGGAGGCAGTTCTCGCGCTTCGCCCGGCAAGCGATGCGGCGCTGGTCGCGACCCTGCTCCAGGAGACGAGGGAATTCACCTTGGTGCTCCAAGGCAACGAAGCCCCGCCGTTCGACGGTATTCAGGACATCAGGCCGGCAATCCGGAAGCTCGGCGTCTCCGGCGGCATGCTTTCTCCGCAAGAACTGCTGGCTACGGCGCAAACGCTCGGTTCCGGCAGGCGGGTGAAGCGGTTTTTTCAGCGAGATGATGGAAGAGGGGCGAGCTCAAGACTCTCGCTGCCTCTTTTGCTCGCCAAAGCGGACGCAATCCGGACTCTGAAACCCATCGAAGACGCTATTCTTGCCGCGATCGACGATAGGGCCGAGGTCAAGGATTCGGCCAGCCCGGCCCTGCGGAAGATACGCAAACAGCTTGTCCGGACCCGCGAGGACATTCTGGAGCGCATGACGGATATCCTGCAGGACAGCAGTTTTCAAAAGGTCATTCAAGAACCGGTGATCACGGTCCGCGACGATCGATATGTGCTGCCGCTCAAGCCTAATTTCCGGCAGAGCCTCCCGGGAGTGGTGCACGGCCAGTCCGGATCACGATCCACGCTTTTCGTGGAGCCACTGGAGGTTTTGGAGCAGAATAACCGCCTTGCGGAACTCCGCATGGACGAGCAGGAGGAAGTCGAGCGCATCCTGCGGGCGCTCACGGCCCTCATGGCGCCGGAAGCGGACGCAATAACGGAAACACTCGAGGCCCTTGCCGGGCTCGATGCCGTGTGCGCGCGAGCGCGGTTCGGGATTGAATTCAACGGCGTTGTGCCGTTGCTGTCTTCGGACGGAAGCCTGCGAATGCGCGCCGCCCGCCACCCGCTGCTCGTCGATAAATACAGGAACGCCGGTGACGGCAAAAGCATCGCGCCCAACGATATAGAGCTGGAGGCCCATCAGCGGACGCTCATCCTGAGCGGTCCGAACGCGGGAGGCAAGACCGTGGTCCTCAAGACGGTCGGGCTGTTAAGCCTTATGGCTCAGTCCGGCTTGCCGGTGACCTCGGCTGAAGGAAGCGAGTTTCCCTTTTTTTGCTCCGTATTCGCCGACATCGGAGACGAGCAGAGCCTGGAGCAGGACCTGAGCACCTTCTCCTCCCACATGGGCCAGATAGCCGAAATTATCAGGTCGGCGCAGAGAGGTTCCCTGGTCCTCCTTGATGAGCTCGGCTCCGGGACCGACCCCGGCGAAGGAACGGCGCTCGGCGCGGCGGTGCTCGAGAAACTGATGGAGCGCGGCGCCGTTACCGTGGTCACCACGCACCATAATGCTCTTAAGCTTTTCGGTTCGCAAACGGACGGCGCGGTGAATGCCGCAATGGAGTTCGATTTGCAGATGCTCAAACCGACCTACCGCCTGACGCCGGGCAGACCGGGCAGGAGCTACGGGCTGGACATGGCCGCCCGGCTCGGCATACCGGATGAAGTGATCCGGAAGGCCCGGGGCCGGTTGAGTGAAGACGATACCAAGCTCGAGGACCTGCTCAAGCAGGTGGAAGAGGACTCCCGTCTTCTTGCTTCGGACCGGGACGCCCTCGCAAAAGAGCTTTCCGTTGCCGGAGAGGAACGAATAGCAGCGGCCGCGCTGCTTAAGGCGGCGCACGAAGAAGTCCGAGCGGCCAAAACGAAAGCCAAGCAGGATGCGCGGGACGTGCTGTCCGAGCTTCGGCAGAAACTTCGCGAGTTTTCCCGCGTCCAGGCTTTTGAGAGGGCGGAACTGAAGACCGAAATTTCCGTGGTTGAAGCGCTCGCGGCTAAACTCGAGCCGGGCGTTTTCGAGCAAGAGGCCGCACCGGGCGCTGTGTATGCGTTCGAGGCCGGCGACCGGGTGCGCATTCCCAACGTGAACAAGACTGGCACGGTGCTCGGCTCGCGACAGGGCGTTCTGGAGCTCGACGTCGACGGCAAAAAAATAAAACTATCAGCGAACCGGGTCTCCTTGATCGGGGCTCTGCCGCAGGATAGGAAACTCGCCGGAGGGCCGTCATGGGGCGCGGAACTCCACGAGCTCCAGGGTGCTCCGGACCGCTTAAACATTATCGGTCTTCATGTCGAGGAGGGGCTGGCCGAGGTAGACCGTTTTATTGATCGGGCAAGCATGACCGGACTCTCGATCGTGACGATAATCCACGGCCTCGGCACCGGGGCGCTTAAGAAGGCTGTAACGGAATTCATAAAAAATCATCCGCTGATTGCGGCTATGCGACCCGGAGAGCCTCCGGAAGGCGGCGCCGGAGTGACGGTGGCGGAGTTAAAAAAATAACGTGTTTTCAGAAGACACCATAAGCCGGGTCCGGGAAAGTGTCGATATTCTCGATTTCGTTTCGGGATACGTTTCCCTGAAAAAAGCCGGTAAGAACCATGTCGGGCTTTGCCCCTTTCATGCCGAGAAAACGCCGTCATTCAGTGTCAACGCCGAGAAGCAGATCTTTCATTGCTTTGGCTGCGGCGTCGGGGGAAACGTCTTTAAATTTATCGAGCTTCAGGAGGGATTGACCTTTCCGGAGGCGATACGAAAGCTGGCGGCACGCTCGGGGATCCAGCTTCCGGAGGAGGACCGAGGCCGTGTACCGGACACGGGGGCACGGGACGAGAAGCAAAATATTCTCAAAGCCGTATCCGACGCAACAGACTATTTCCGCCAGGAACTCGAAGCGGAGGGCGGAAGCGTTGCACGGTCGTATCTGACGAAGCGCGGCGTGAGCGACCAGGTTGTGAAAGACTTTGCGCTCGGCTACGCCCGCCCCGAGTGGGACGGCTTACTCAGGTTCTTAAAGCAAAAAGGACATACCTCCGCTGTCATGGAGAAGGCCGGGCTTATTGTCAGGCGCACCGAGAGTGACGGTTTCTATGACCGGTTTCGGGGGCGGATCATGTTCCCGATCCGCGACATATCGGACCAGGTGATCGCGTTCGGCGGCAGGGTGATGGACGACTCGCTGCCTAAATACCTGAACTCGCCCGAGACGCCGCTTTACAGCAAGAGCAACGTTCTGTATTGTCTGGACAAGGCCAGGGAGGCGGCACGGAAACACGATCACTTCATCATTGTCGAGGGGTATCTCGATGCGATCGCGTGCCACCAGCACGGCGTCAGGAATGCGACGGCGACGCTCGGCACGGCGCTCACGGAAGGCCATTTGCGCCTGATGCGAAGGTTTACGAAAAACCTCAAGTTGATTTTCGATCCGGACCCCGCAGGCGTGAAAGCAGCCATGCGCAGTTTTGATCTTCTTGTCGGAAGCGGAATGGTAGCCAAAGTCGTATCGTTGCCGGGTGGCGATGACCCTGACACCTTCCTTAAAAAGAACGGTTTCGACTCGTTCAGCTCCTGTTTGAGGCAGGCGGTTCCTTTAATGGATTTTGTTCTCGGCCAGGTGGTAAAGGAAGGGGCGGGAGCCGCTATCAGCGAGAAAGTAGCGCGGGCGGGCGAGATGATGGGGTTCATTGCCAGGCTGCCTTCAGACATAGAGCGCAACCATTACCTGAAAAAGACCGCGGAAGCGCTTGACGTGGCTGAATCGGACCTGAGACAGGAGCTGTCGAAGGCGGCCAAAAAGACGGTGAATGTCCGCGGCAAAGAGCACGTTGTTCCGTCCGCGCGGCAGCAACGGCCGAAAGCCGAAGAGATCCTGATCCATCTCATGCTGAAAGACGAGAAGACGGCGCGGCTCCTGAAGGAACAGCTCAGCCCTCAGGACTTTACCGACCCCCTTTTTCAGCTTGCGGCCGCGAAAATTTTCGAGGTGCTCGACTCGCGCGGCGAATTGGACATCAGCGCGCTGCTTGCGGGCGGAGATGAAGAATTGAGCCGATTGATTTCACGGTATTCCGTGCTGGAGTCGAACTACGAAGACCCGGAAAAGCATTGCCGGGACTGCATAGACGTGATTAAACAGCGGGACCCAGAAAAAAGAATCAAGCTGCTGGTCAAAGAGATTCGGGAAGCAGATGAGCGCGGAGACGCGGCAGCGCTTGCGCGGCTTTACGAGGAGCAGAACACGCTTACCCGGAGGCCGGGCAGGAAAATACCCGGCATGTAAGCGTGCCGGGAACAGTGGTTTCATCATGTCACCCATACAGGCGAGCAGGTGAGCGATAATCGCAAAAAGGAGCAGCAGGGTATGTCAAAGCGGGGCAAGACAGGCGATTCGAAAAAACCAGCCACGGCCGGCAAAGAGCGGAACTTCACGCCCTATGAAGAGACCGGCGACGCGGTCCCTCACGAGGATGTTTCAACGGAGCAGCTTGACACCATCATCTCCCTGTTCGGCGACGGTGATCTGGAGCTCGACATCACGGACTCGCGGCATGACGGCAAGGCGCGCCCGCCTGCGGACGATGAGTTGGAAGACGGCGCAGAGCAGGAAGAGTCCGCTGCCGACGAGGGCGTAGAAGAAGAAGTCGAAGAGGAAGAGGTGGAGGTCGGCGTCGGCAAGACCGATGACCCCGTGCGGCTTTACCTCAAAGAGATGGGCACGGTGCCGCTGCTCTCTAAAGAAGGGGAAGTAACGATCGCGAAGCGGATCGAGGAGGGAAAACGCGAGGCCGCTCAGATCCTGTATGGCCTGCCGTTCTCACTCCAGGACGTGCGCGAGCTGGGGGACAAGCTTCGCAAGGGCAAGGTCAGCATCCACGAGATCGTTCATGCCGGGGATGATGACTTCGATGAGCTGCAGACCCAGAACGAAGAGGAGCTTCATGCGCGCGTGCTCAAGCTGATCGGCGAGATCGATAAATACAGCAAGGAGCTTAAGACCCTCGCCAATTCCTGCGCCGGCAGCCGGTGCAGCGAGGCGCGGAAAAAGGGACTTCGGGAAAAGATTCAGACGACGCGGTATGCCCTTCTCGGCAAACTCGAAGCGCTGAACGTCCACTGCCGCCAGACGGACCGGCTGGTCGTGAAACTGCGGGAAATAGTGGGCGAAATCCTTCAGTCCGAGCGTGACCTGCATAACCTTGAGCGAAAGACCGGGCTGGACATGGCGGGGCTCAAGGACGTGTTCAAAAAAATGCGTCAAAGCCCGCGCGAGCTCAAGAATGCCGCTCGCAGACTCGAGATGAAGCAAGAGGCGCTCCTCGGGCTGGAAAAAATTTACCGGCACGCGATCAAGCAAGTAAGGAAGATCGAGGCCGAAAGCGGCGTTTCAGCCGATGAGCTCAAGAAAGCCCTGCGGGCCTATGAACGGTCGGAGGAGCGCGCCAAGTACGCAAAGAGCGAGCTGGTTGAGGCGAACCTGCGTCTTGTCGTCTCTATCGCGAAAAAATACACTAACCGCGGACTCCAGTTTCTGGACCTGATCCAGGAAGGGAACATCGGCCTTATGAAGGCCGTCGATAAGTTCGAATGGCAGCGCGGCTACAAATTCAGCACCTATGCCACGTGGTGGATCAGGCAGGCCATCACCCGGGCGATAGCAGACCAGGCGCGCACGATCCGTATCCCCGTGCACATGATCGAAACAATGAATAAGCTCATCCGCACGTCGCGTAGCCTCGTGCAGGACCTCGGCAGGGAACCGACGACCGAAGAAATTGCCTCGTCCATGAAGTTGCCGGTCGAGAAGGTCCGGAAGATCATGAAGATTGCGAAAGAGCCTATCTCGCTCGAAACACCCATCGGCGAGGAAGAGGACAGCCATTTGGGCGACTTCATCGAGGACAAAAAGGTCGCGTCGCCGCTCGAGTCGGCAATCCGCAAGAATCTCCACCAGCAAGTCAGGAAAGTTTTGAACACGTTGACCGAGCGCGAGGAAAAAGTGCTTCGCTGGCGCTTCGGCATCGGCGAGAACACGGACCATACCCTGGAGGAAGTGGGGCAGGAGTTCGACGTGACACGCGAGCGCATCCGCCAGATTGAGGCCAAGGCACTCAGAAAGCTTCGCCATCCGAGCCGAAGCAAGCAGCTCAAGAGTTTTATGGAATAAAGGCCAAATAAAGGCCAAGTACTTGACTTTTTGGCGCGATTCTGACAATATAGACGTGGATGCGCGGCAAGACTCAAGCACCAGGCAGCAAAGTTCAAATAAATTCCAATGTCAAAATTTTAAAATTTGGAATTTGACGATATTGTTTGAGATTTGGGATTTGGAATTTGCAGTTCAAGCAGGGCCCATAGCTCAGTTGGTAGAGCTACCGGCTCATAACCGGTTGGTCCCAGGTTCGAGTCCTGGTGGGCCCACCAACTATTGTGTAATGGTCAGGTAAGAGGGAAACAGTTGTGATGGGAACACGTACCATATGCATTCACACCGCGAACCGCTGCGGGACCGTAAGGACAGGAAACACACATTTCATAAAAAGTGCGCCGTAAGGCGCATTTTTAATTTTTGGAGGCGGGATGGATGAACAATTGAATTTACTCATACAGCTTCAGGAAATAGAAACACAGTTGCGGGCCCTGGCCGCGCGGAAGGAACGGCTTCCCGGGATCCTGGCCGCGCTTGAGCGCAGACGAACGGAGAACCGCGAGAGTCTCGACAAAGTGAAGGAATCGCTCCTGTCGGCCCAGAAGAACAAACGGGACCGGGACCAGGACTTGGAGGTTGGCGCGCAGAAGGTCGAAAGGCTCAAAGCGCGCACCGCCGAGATCAAGAACAACAAAGAGTACCAGGCGATGCAGAAGGAGATAGAGACCGCGGAGCAGGAAAACAAAGCCATCGAGGACGAGGTGCTCGCGCTCATGGAAAAGATAGACGCGGCGGCGGCGGCTATCACCGCGGCCGAGAAAAACGTGAGCGAAGAAGAAGTTGCGATTGCGGCGGAACAAAAAGAACAGGAAGCCGCCGCGGCGAAGGTAGGGGCGGAGTTTAAGGCCGTGGAACAGAAGAAACAGGAAATGGCCTCGCGCATAAAACCGGACATGCTTGGCCGGTATCAGCGGCTGCTTGCGACCAAGGGTGGCTCGGCGGTCGTAGAAGCCCGCGGCGAGTCCTGCTCCGGTTGTTTTATGAGCATCCCTCCCCAAGTGTTTGTCAATGTGAAGAAAAATGAAGGCATCATTACCTGCCCGCAATGCAACCGCATTCTTTATACTAAAGAAGCGATCGCGCCACCCAGTGAATAAGGGGAGGGCGGTGGAAGGATGATCTGTGGATACATCCGGTGCGGGATCCCCTCCCATCAAGGGAGGGTGAAAGTCATAATCAGATACCCCGCAGCTTGCTGCGGGGAGATTCATGCTTGAAATTTGGAGGTTGCAGTAATCAGAGCGGGTGAGGTGATTGCTCCCCGGCAACGGGGGGAGGAAAGTCCGAGCTCCGCAGGGCAAGGCGGTCCCGAAACGGGACAGGGGGCGACCCCATGGATAGTGCCACAGAAAAGAAGACCGCCCGCAAGGGCAAGGGTGAAACGGTGGGGTAAGAGCCCACCAGGCTTCCGGGCGACCGGGAGCGCTTGGAAAACCCCGCCTGGAGCAAGACCACATAGGGAAGCGTCTCCCGCAAGGGAGTAAGGACGGCCCGTCCGAGACTTCCGGGTAGGTCGCTCGTGCTGTCGGGCAACCGACGGCCCAGATAAATGATCACCGCCCTGAGCAATCAGGGAGACAGAACTCGGCTTACGGCCCGCTCTGATTTTTTATTTTACTGCACATCGGCGCCAAGGAATGCCCGTCGTGATGTCCTAAAACTGGTAGAAGAAGACGGCTGGCGCCTCGTTGTTACGAAAGGAAGCCACCGCCAATATAAACACCCGACGAAGCCCGGGAGAGTGGCCATTGCGGGGCACTCGGGAGACGATCTGGCGCCGGGAACCCTGAACAGCATCCTGAAGCAGGCGCAATTGAAGGAGGAAATAAGATGCATCGGTTCTTGATCGTAATTGAGAAAGCAGAGAACAACTACTCCGCCTATTCACCCGATCTGCCCGGCTGTATCGCAACAGGAGCGACTCGTGAGGAGACGGAGCAAAATATGCACGAAGCGGTTGAACTCCATCTTCGGGGACTGCAGGAAGATAATCTACCCATCCCGGAGTCAACGTCATTTGCGGAGTTTGTCGCCGTGCCTTAATTGAGGCGACCGGGGCTTACGGCCCCCTGCTCTGATTTTTCTACTTAAATAAGCTCATGCTGGTTATTCGGCATGGGCTTTTCTATTTTGTGCACGGCTTATATCAAAGAAAACCGCTTGTTTTTCCCATAAAATCATAGTACTTTCATATTGTCGCTTGCAAGGCGCGCGTGGGGGGAGTCGGTGAAACCAGTCGTCATTGAAAACACCCACGCGTATTTTCTGGGGATAAGGACATTTGTCGCCGGGCATTATTGGGTGAGCCAGGGCTATCAGTTCGGATGAGTCCGGAGGTGAAGATGAAAAAACTGAAAGTCGATCTTAAAGAACTCGTTTCCGAAATGGAGATGGGTGAGAACATGGAACTGACCGGGTATCTCGACACTGAGACCGGCGAGCTCATCAGCATGTCGGACGATATAATGCGCGGGGTGGAGGAGGGGAGAACCGAATCGCTGGTGGTGGATTGGGATGATGACCTCGCCGAGGTCGCAGAGAAGATACTGGGCGATGAGAAAAATCGCTTTCTACTGATCCCCAAGCGCGAATCCCGCGAGGGATATGAGATCATGGCTTCCTTTGCCGATTCCGCGAGCAAGAAAGGACTTCGGGAAAAACTTGCAATTGCGCTGAACGGCAATGGCGCATTCCGGCGGTTCAGGAGCGTCCTGAACGATCATCCCGATGAGCTTGAGAAATGGTATGCGTTCAAGGACGACTGGATGCGGGAAGAAGCAATCAAGTGGCTCCTTGAGAACGACATCGAGCCGAAACAAGGCTTGAAAAAAGGAGATGAATAGCATGGCTACCACCGGGAAAAATGAACCGTGTCCTTGCAAAAGCGGGCGAACCTATGAAGACTGCTGCCTCATTCGTGATGTGCTTCCCGCAGGCCGCATGGATGCGAAAGAATTCAGCAAGGCCGTGCTTGCCGTGCTGGAGAACCGGAAATTTAAATCCCAGGCCGAAGCCCAAGCATTCATTGACAAGCTTACGCAGGCCCGGAATGTTGCGCCGCTTGAGGATTTCAGCGGGGCCTCATCGGAGCAGATGTATCACTTTCTGCATCGTCCGTTTGACTCGCCCGGGCTGATTACCTATAATCTTGGCATAAAGCAGTTCCCTGACTCGCCGTTTTTGCGGCTGTTTTTTCTTCTTATGAACGGTGTAGTAAAGGAAGACCTCAAGACAACAACCCAAGGCAATTTGCCGGTAAAGTTCGTCCAGGCTGCAGCGGAACAATACTACGGCGAGGAGGAGTATGGTAAACTTCGCCGCTACAATTCCCTTCGGACCGAGACCTATTTCTCCGCGCTGCATACCGTCCGAGTGCTCGCGGAGATGTCGGGGTTCGTGCGAAAAAATAAGAAACAATTCCATGCGACAAAAGAAGGTAAACGAGTTGCGGAACACGGAATGGACGGCGCCGCCTTTTTTGCTCTGTTCCAGGCATATACACGCAAGTTCAACTGGGCGTACGATGACCGATATCCTGATTTGCCGATGATTCAGGAATCTTTTCTTTTCTCGTTGTATCTTTTGTCTCAGCATGGAGGCTCGCCGCGGCCTGCGTCATTCTACGGCAATTTGTTCCTGAAGGCTTTTCCCGTGGCCCTGGAGGAGACGCCGGAGCGCGCCTACGCTTCCCGGGAAGATACGCTCTTATCATGTTATGCTCTCAGGTCGTTTGCCAGATTCGGGCACTTCTTCGGGTTTGTAGATATCGCCGGCGACGAGAAGGAGCGCTGGGTTGAAAAAAAGACTGTGAAAAAAACTCCGTTCCTGGACGAGTGGATTCGCTTCACCATCGCATAGCTTCTTGTCTGTAGAGAATTAAGTTGACTTAAGAAGGGCTGTGTCGTATAACATGAAACTTACGGTTTTATTATGCAGAAACGTTTAGCACTTCTCTGTGTCGTCTTAATACTCCTCTCCGCCTTCATGGTCGGCTTTCACCATCATGAGGACGGCATTGCCCACGACGATTGCCCCATCTGTATTGCGGCGCATCATTCCTCTTCCGCATTAAACGAGTTCCCTGAAATTCAACGAAACAACGATGCAATCTTTTTCCATCCGGACGTTTCGTTTACTATTCCTGATGCCATCTCAATCCCCGGCAATACCCGCGCACCTCCGGCATAACCACCTCGCAATCTCAGCACCCCATAATTTGTACGTGATGCAAGCAGGTCAGGACTTTCTCCTCGTTCTTTAATTTGTGAGAAGGAAACCATCCTCCCTATTCAGGGGCGATGTGTTTAGAACATGAAAGTCCTGGCATGCCTATTCACGCCTATAGTTCCACTATCCCATGGAGAAACCTATGAAGCGGTTACTATGCATCGTATGCATATGTACGTCCTGCTCGCTCGGCTCAACGGCTTTTGCCGAAGACACGGACCAGCGGCTGAAAAAACTCGAGGAAACCGTTCAAGATCAACAGCAAACTATTGACGCATTAAAGAAGGATATGGAAAAAAAAGGGAGTCAGAGCGAAACGCAGGCCTCCTCGTCGCCGAAGGCGAGCGGTCTGTTCGGCGGCAGCGCTTTCACCAACCCAAACATCTCTCTCGTGCTCGATGCGTTTTACTATTCATCAAACCTCAAAAACGAGGAATTGCAAAGTCGGGGGATCCCCGCTTTTACCACGAACGGGTTGGACCGGAGCAACGGGTTCAACCTCGATTCAGCCGAGCTGTTTATCTTTTCCCCCGTTGATCCTTATTCAAACCTGTATGTGAATCTTCCGGTGACTGCCGACGGGATCGAGATCGAAGAAGCCTACGTCGTGACCACGGCCCTTCCCGCGGGCTGGCAGATAAAGGGCGGCAAGTTCAAAAGCAACTTCAGCCGACTCGACGCTCAGCATCCCCATGCGTGGGATTTTTTCGATATAGCGCTTCCGTATCGTGCGTTCCTGGGCGACGAGGGCCTGGGCGGAGAAAAAGGCGTACAACTCACCTACCTTCCTGCGTTACCGATCTATACGCTTGTGGGTGTTGAAGTATTGCAGGGGGAGAACGACCTGCTGTTCGGCGCGAAAGCGGAAGAGATGCCGCATGCTTTTACGTTCTTTGTGAAAGGCTCCATTGATACGAGTGATTATTCGACGCTCTATTTCGGCCCTTCCGTGCTCTTCGGAAAAACTAAAAATACCAATATCGTTCCGAGCGCCGACCCCACGCTGGTTGCGGAGTTCTCGGGAAAGAGCGCATTGTACGGCCTGGAAGCGGTATGGAAATGGAAGCCGACAAGCCGCGAGGCGTTGACCATACAAAGCGAATATCTGCTCCTCACCCAGTCGGGAGAAGTTACGGATCCGGCAGCGGCGTCCGTGGACTCGTTGCGGAGACAACAGGACGGGTTCTATGTCCAGGGGATCTACCGGAAAAACCGTTGGGGCATCGGCGCGCGGTACGATATGCTGGACCTCTTAACCGATACCTTCAAGCGCGCAGGCACGCAGCAAAATCTTGGCGGCAAGCCCAGGCGCGAGACCGCCAGTATCGAGTACAATCCGAGCGAGTTTACCCGCGTTCGGCTTCAGGCGAGTCACGACCGCTCGGACCCCACGGGTCGGACGAATGATGAGGCGATAGTGCAGTTTAATTTCAGCGTGGGCGCGCACCCCGCGCATGCGTTTTAGGAGGAGACAATGCAGAAATTATTATTATCAATTGTGCTGATGATAATGTCAGCAACCCCGGCTTTTGCCGGGATAAACGTTGTTGCCACGCTTCCCTGGATCGGGAGTGCGGTGAAGGAGATCGGAAAGGACAAGGTCAATGTCACGGTCCTCGCAAAACCCAGCCAGGACGCCCATGTTATCGAGGCGAAACCGAGCATGATCTTGGCCGCGCGGAAGGCCGATATCATCATGTACGACGGCCTTGATCTGGAAATTGGTTATTTGCCGCTTGCCATAGAATCCTCGAAAAATCCGAAGCTCATGCCTGGGCAGCCGGGCAACTTTGACTGTTCGCAGTTCATCACGGTCCTTGAAAAACAAACGACCGTGGACAGGAGCATGGGAGACGTGCATCCCCTCGGAAATCCCCATTACCATTTTTCCCCGACGAACGTTCTCCGTGTTGTCGAAGGAATGGCGCGGCTTCTGGCGGAAGTGGACAAAAACAACGCCGGTTTCTATGAAGCCAATTATAAGGCTTTTGCCGCTCGTGTAAAAGACAAAGAAAAGCAATGGCACGCAGTGCCGCTTCAGGGGAAGAAATTCATCGCCTATCACAAGTATTTCGAATATCTTGCCCATGAATTCGGTTTTACGATCTTGGGGTACATGGAACCGAAGCCGGGCATCCCGCCATCCGCGGCGCATATTGAAGGTCTGATAGAGACCATGAAGCAGGCGAAGCCGAGCGGGATACTCATTTCGCCCGCGTACAGCCTCCATGAAGCGGAGTCGCTTTCAGCGAAGACCGGCGTGAAGGTCATTGTGCTTCCTCACGATGTCGGCTCGATGGACAATACCGGTGATCTGATTTCCTTTTGGGACAAGGTCATTACGTTATTGAAGTAATTAAACAGCTTGCCCCGTTAGAGAACAGCAGACTTATGCAGTGTGCCTGCTCCGTGCATAGGATATTGCAAAAGCCGGCAACGTAAAATGTTCTCTAACGGGGTTTCCCGTTCTGTAAAAAACGGGATAGATTTTCCGGTGAAATGGAGAAACCATGGAAGCGCTTAATTTTCTTATGTACCCTTTTTTGGCATGCCTGATTTTAATCGTGATCCACGCCTATTTCGGCATCCACATCCTGCAACGCGGCATCATATTCGTCGATCTCGCCCTTGCCCAGTTCATCGGCATCGGCATCGCGTTGTCGTTTCTGTTGGGAGAGGAGCACGGCACGATACTTGCGCTTGCGTTTGCAATGCTCGGGGCCTTCATTCTGTCGCTTTCAAAGCGGGTCGCGCGGCTCGTTAACATTGAAGCCTTTATCGGTGTGC